>NZ_JBVJMN010000040.1:0-79679 GCF_055584185.1 Streptomyces sp. NPDC104202
TCGCCATTGCTGCCCCACCCCCCGAGGCCCCCCCTTTCCTCCCAACGCCCCCCCCCCCCCCCCCCCCCCCCCCCCCCCCCCCCCCCCCCCCCCGGTCCCGGGTGCGTAGGCTCTTGACCGTGTCTGCCTCCCGACTGCTCCGTGTCGCCGTTCTCGTCCTGGAGGGCGCGAAGCCGCTCGACGTGGGCATTCCCGCGCAGGTCTTCACGACCCGCGCCAGCATGCCGTGCGAGGTGCGGGTCTGCGGCGCGGAACCGGGTGTGGTGGCCGGGGGCGACGGGCTGGCGTACCAGGTCGCCCACGGCCTGGACGCCCTCGCCTGGGCCGACATCGTCTTCGTCCCGGGATACCGGTTCCCCGACCGGGAGGACCCGCCGGCGGCCGTCGTCGAGGCGCTGATCGCCGCCCACGCGCGCGGGGCGCGGCTCGCGGCGATCTCGACGGGCGCCTTCGCGCTGGCCGCGACCGGACTGCTCGACGGCAAGCGCGCCACGACCCACTGGCACTACACCCGGGCGCTGGCGGCGAAGCGCCCGCTGGTCCGGGTCGACGAGAACGTCCTCTTCGTCGACGAGGGCAGTGTCCTCACCTCCGCCGGGGCCGCCTCGGGCATCGACCTGTGTCTGCACATCCTGCGGGCCGAGTTCGGCGTCGCCGCGTCGAACCACGCGGCCCGCCGGCTCGTCGCCGCCCCCTACCGCAGCGGCGGACAGGCGCAGTACGTCCCACGGAGCGTTCCCGAACCGCTCGGCGAGCGGTTCGCGGCGACCCGGGAGTGGGCGCTGCACCGGCTCGGCGAGCCGCTGACGCTGGAGATCCTCGCCCGCCACGCGGCCGTCTCGGCCCGCACCTTCTCCCGGCGGTTCGCCGAGGACACCGGGTACACCCCCATGCAGTGGGTGATGCGTGCCCGCGTCGACATGGCTCGCGAGCTGCTCGAACGCTCCGAGCGCAGCGTCGAGCAGATCGCCGCCGACACCGGGCTCGGCACCGGGGCCAACCTGCGGCTCCACTTCCAGCGGATCCTCGGCACGACCCCGACCGAGTACCGGCGGACGTTCGCCCGGGGCGAGTAGCGGGGGAGCCGGGCCCCCTCGCCACCCCTTGGCGCGATACTTGCGGACCGTGGCGATCCCGCCGCTGTCAGGGCCGTCCGTACCGGACGAACATGGTGGCGAACGCGAAGGGACCGAAGGGACACAGTCATGACTCGCATCGCCATCAACGGATTCGGCCGCATCGGACGCAACGTGCTGCGCGCACTGCTCGAGCGCGAGAGCGACCTCGAGGTCGTCGCCGTCAACGACCTCACCGAGCCCGCGGCCCTCGCGCGCCTCCTCGCCTTCGACACGACCTCGGGCCGCCTGGGTCGTCCGGTGAGCGTCGACGGCGACACGCTGGTCGTCGACGGCCGCCGCATCAAGGTGCTGGCCGAGCGCGAGCCCGCCGACCTCCCCTGGGCCGAGCTCGGCGTCGAGATCGTCCTGGAGGCGACCGGCCGCTTCACCTCCGCCAAGGCCGCCGGCGCGCACATCGAGGCAGGCGCCAAGCGCGTCCTCGTCAGCGCGCCCGCCGACGGCGCCGACGTCACCCTCGCCTACGGCGTGAACACCGACGCGTACGACGCGGCCGTCCACACCATCGTGTCGAACGCCTCGTGCACCACCAACGCGCTGGCTCCGCTGGCCGCGGTCCTCGACGACCTGGCGGGCATCGAGCACGGCTTCATGACGACCGTCCACGCCTACACGCAGGAGCAGAACCTGCTGGACGGCCCGCACCGCGACGCGCGCCGCGCCCGCGCCGCCGCCGTCAACATCGTGCCGACCACGACGGGCGCCGCCAAGGCCATCGGCCTGGTCCTCCCGAACCTGGACGGCAAGCTGTCCGGTGACTCGATCCGCGTCCCGGTGCCGGTCGGTTCGATCGTCGAGCTCAACACGACCGTCTCCCGCGACGTGACACGCGACGAGGTGCTGGAGGCGTACCGCGCCGCCGCCGAGGGCCCCCTCGCCGGTGTCCTGGAGTACTCGGAGGACGCGCTGGTCTCCGCCGACATCACCGGCAACCCGCACTCGTCGATCTTCGACTCCGCGCTCACCCGCGTCGAGGGCCGCCACATCAAGGTCGTCGCCTGGTACGACAACGAGTGGGGCTTCTCCAACCGCGTCATCGACACCCTGCAGCTGCTCGCCGGCTGAGGCACGAGGCCACACCCCCGAGTGCGCGCCGCCGACCCCCGGCGCGGCACTCCCCGAGCGCTCCGTTCGGCCCTCCCCCGGCCGAACGGAGCGCTTCCGTGTTTTCGGGATCTGCTCTTCATTGTCAAGCAATTGCGAAGGTGACGCGACATCTTGCGTTCACTTGTTCAGGATGGTTGAGTGTGCCGCGCCCCGCAACGCACCGACGGCGGGGCCGACCTGCCGTGCCTGGCCGAAGGGGACCGCCCATGAGAAGAGCCCGCCTCCGTCGAACCCGCCGCGCTGGCGCGGCCGTCGTCTGCGTGCTCTCGCTGACGGCGCTCGCCGCCTGCGGCACCGCGGGCGACGCCTCCGACGGAGCCGGGTCCTCCGACCCGACGATCCCCCTGGACCCCGGGGCGAAGGTCACGCTCACGATCGACTGCATGCCCCCGGCGGCGAAGGCGGCCGAGCTGAGGGAGTGGAAGGAGGACGTGGCGGAGTTCAACAGGACGTACCCGAACGTCACGATCGAGGGTCGCTCCACTCCCGGGCAGTGTCTGGAGCCGCCGCGTTTCACCGCAATGCTCAAGGCCAAGTCGCAGCCGGACGTCTTCTACACCTACTTCACCGACCTGCCCCAGGTGCTCTCCGAGGACGGCGCCGAGGACATCAGCGACTACGTCACCCCGAGGTCGGTCCCGCTCCTGAAGGACATCGACCCGAACGTCCTGGACTCGCTCAAGCACCGGAACAAGCTGTACGGACTGCCCACCAGCAACTACGCGATGGGCCTGCTGATCAACCGCAAGCTCTTCGAGGACGCCGGCCTGGACCCCGACGCCCCGCCGCGCACCTGGGAGGAGGTCCGGGCCGCCGCGAAGAAGATCGCGGGCCTCGGAAAGGGGATCGCGGGCTTCGGCGAGTACAGCGCGGGCAACACCGGCGGCTGGCACTTCACGGCGCAGATGTACAGCCTCGGCGGCGACGTCGTCGACGCCGGCGAGAAGGCCGCGTTCGACAACGCCCTCGGCAGACGGGTCGCCGCGAACCTCCACGCGATGCGCTGGGAGGACGACAGCATGGGCAGGACCCAGCTGCTCCAGTGGGGCGACCTGCAGAAGCAGATGGCCGCCGACAAGCTCGGCATGTTCCTGGCCGCGCCCGACGACATCGCGTACATGGTGCAGCAACTCGGCGCGCGGTACGAGAACTTCGGCATGGGCCCGATGCCCGGCGGCAGGAACACCCTGGCGGGCGGCAACAACTACATGGTGAAGAAGGGCCTCTCCGGCAACAAGGTCAAGGCGGCGATCGCCTGGCTCAACTTCCGCAACCTCACCGTCGGCAAGGGGCAGTTCGACTGGGCCCGCATCAAGTCCGACGGCCTGCCCGTCGGCGTTCCGCAGCCCAACTTCTGGCTGAACCAGTCGAAGACGCAGGACGACGCGGCGCGCCTCGCCCAGGCCACCATGCCGGTGGGCAACTTCAAGGCGTTCATGGACCACCCTGTGGCCGGCAAGGCAGAGCCGCCGAAGGCCCAGGAGGTCTACAAGGTCCTGGACGGCGTCATGTCGGGCATCCTCACCGACGAGGACGCCGACATCGACCAGCTCCTCTCCACCGCCGCGGCACAGGTCGACCAGGTCCTCGCCGACCAGTGAGCCTGCGCGGGAGCGGGGCCGGCCACCGCCCGCCTCCGTGACCGCCTTGCCTGGTCCGCGCGCGGCGTGCGGCGGTCCCGCGCGCCGTCAGCGGGGATCCACTCGCCCGCGGGGCCGGCCGGTCGACTCCCGCACGATGAGCTCCGGTTCGAGCGGCGTCTCGTGCGCCGACGCCGCCGGGGCGTCCATCTGGGCGCAGAGCAGGTCCACGGCGGCCGCGGCCATCGCCTCGACCGGCTGTCGGACGGTCGTGAGGGGCGGGCTGGTGCAGCGCATGAGGGCGGAGTCGTCGTAGCCCACGACTGACACGTCTCCGGGCACGTCGAGCCCGCGTCGCCGCGCGGCCCGGATGACGCCCAGCGCCAGCGGGTCGCTCGCGCAGAGCACCCCGGTGACCCCGGCGGAGAAGAGGTCGCCGGCCACGGCCTGGCCGGCCTCAAGGGAGAACGACGTGCGGACGACGAGGGCCGGGTCCACACCGAGTTCACGGGCGCGGGCCGCCTTCCGTTCGGACGGCAGATGGCTGTAGGGGCCGAGGACGAGACCGATGCGCTCGTGCCCCAGGGAGGCGAGGTGGCGCCAGCCCAGGTCGGTCGCCGACGCGTCGTCGCAGACCACGCGCGGGAAGGGGAGGTGGGCCACCCCCGCGTTGAAGAGGGTCACGGGCACGCTGAGCCGGGCCAGTTGGCGGTAGTGGGCGTGCGGGGCGTCCGTGAAGGCGTAGTGCCCGCCGGTGAAGACGATCCCGGAGAACCGTCGGCTCAGGAGGAACTCGACGAAGGCGGGCTCGGAGCCGCCGCCCCGCGACTGGCTGCACAGGACGGGCGTGAAGCCGCGCCGGGTCAGCTCGGAGCCGACGGCCTCGGTGATCGCGGGAAAGATGGCGTTCTGCAGATCGGGGGTGACGAGCCCTATCAGGCGCGGGCCCGACGGCCGGGAACGGGTGAGCGCGCTCGCGCGCAGCGGCCGGAGCCGTGAGGAGGGCAGGGGCATGGTTCCTGAGATTAGTACAGAAATTGCGTATCGCTGATGGATGTACGACGTGAATGAGTCCATCAGTTGCGGGGCATCCATTGCGGCCGATGGCGCCCCGGTTTCGGGTCCGTGAACTCAAGCTCTTAAGTCAAGCCAAAAGAAAAGTCGTGTGCGGTTATTGACGACGCTCGGAGAGCGCGGGCAAGGTGCGGGAGAGCGCTCTCCCGAACCCCGCCCCGCCTCAAGGAGATTCCCCCATGCCCTCAGTCGGCATACCCGTGGCCACGGCCACCGTGGTGGCCTCGATGGTGCTGGCCTTCCTGCCGGCCTCACAGGCCCAGGCCGCACCCGCACTGCTCTCCCAGGGCAAGACGGTCACCGCCTCCAGCCAGGAGCACTACGGCACCCCGGCCGCCGACGCCGTCGACGGGAACACCGGAACGCGCTGGTCGAGCGCCGCCTCCGACGACCAGTGGCTCCAGGTGGACCTCGGCGCCCCCGCCGCGCTCAGCCAGGTCGTGCTCCGCTGGGAGTCCGCGTACGCCAAGGCGTACCGGATCGAGGTGTCCACCGACGGCACCACCTGGACCACCGCCTACACCACGGCGAACGGCGCCGGCGGCACCGAGACCCTCGCCGTCTCCGGCACCGCCCGCTACGTGCGGATGCACGGCGTCACCCGCGCCACCGGATACGGCTACTCCCTCTGGGAGTTCCAGGTCTACGGCGAGCCCGGCGGCACCACCCCGCCGCCCTCCGGCGCCGTCCGCGTCACCGGGACCCAGGGCGCCTGGCAGCTCACCGTCGGAGGCCGGCCCTACACCGTCAAGGGCCTGACCTGGGGCCCCTCGGTCGCGGACGCCCCCAAGTACCTGCCGGACGTCAAGTCCATGGGCGTCAACACCATCCGCACCTGGGGCACCGACGGCTCCACCAAGCCGCTCCTCGACACCGCGGCCGCCCAGGGCCTCAAGGTCGTCAACGGCTTCTGGCTCCAGCCCGGCGGCGGCCCCGGCTCCGGCGGCTGCGTCGACTACGTCACCGACACCGCGTACAAGACCACGATGCTGAACGAGTTCGCCACGTGGGTGGAGGCGTACAAGAGCCACCCCGCCACCCTCATGTGGAACGTCGGCAACGAGTCCGTGCTCGGCCTCCAGAACTGCTACAGCGGGACCGCGCTGGAGAACCAGCGCAACGCCTACACCGGCTTCGTCAACGAGGTGGCCCGGAAGATCCACACGATCGACCCCGACCACCCGGTGACCTCCACCGACGCCTGGACCGGAGCCTGGCCGTACTACAAGCGCAACGCCCCGGACCTCGACCTCTACTCGATGAACTCGTACGACAACCTGTGCAAGGTGCGCCAGGACTGGATCGACGGCGGCTACACCAAGCCCTACCTCATCACCGAGACGGGCCCGGCCGGCGAATGGGAGGTCCCGAACGACGCAAACGGCGTCCCCGACGAGCCGACCGACGTGCAGAAGGCCGCCGGTTACACCTCCGTCTGGAACTGCGTCACCGGCCACGGCGGCGTCGCCCTCGGCGCCACCATGTTCCACTACGGCACCGAACACGACTTCGGCGGCGTCTGGTTCAACCTGGTGCCCGACGGCCTGAAGCGGCTCTCCTACTACGCCGTCAAGAAGGCGTACACCGGCTCCGTCGCCGGCGACAACACCCCGCCGGTGATCAGCGGCATGACCGTCTCCCCGGCCACCGCCGCCCCGGCCGGACGGGAGTTCACCGTCCGCGCCGACATCCGCGACCCCGACGGCGACCCGGTCACCCCCAAGATCTTCCTCAGCGGCAACTACGCCAACGGCGACAAGCGGCTCGTCGAGGCGCGGTGGCGCGCCAACGGCGACGGCTCCTTCGCGGTCACCGCCCCCGAGAAGCTCGGCGTCTGGAAGGTGTACATCCAAGCCGAGGACGGCCACGGCAACGCCGGCATCGAGACCAAGTCCGTCCGCGTCGTCGCCCCGCCGGTCGCCGGCACCAACCTCGCCCTCGACCGGCCCACCACCGCCTCCTCCTACCAGACCGCCTACGGCGACTGCCCCTGCCCGCCGGCCCGCGCCACCGACGGCCGCGCCGACACCCGCTGGGCCAGCGACTGGAGCGACCCCCAGTGGATCCAGGTCGACCTGGGGTCCACCAAGAGCATCCGCACCGTGCAGCTCGTCTGGGACCCCGCGTACGCCAGGTCCTACGAGGTCCAGGTCTCGGACGACGGGACCACCTGGCGCACGGTCCACACCACGACCACCGGGGACGGGGACGTCGACACCATCGCCCTCGCCACCACCGGCCGCCACGTACGGCTCCAGCTCACGGTCCGGGGCACCGGATGGGGCTACTCGCTCCACGAGTTCGGCGTCTACAGCTGACCACCGCCCACCGGAGCGCACCAGGTCCCCGCGGCCAACCCCCGGGAACCGCACCACCGCCCGGGAACCGCACCAACACCCGGGAACCGCACCACCGCCAGGGGACCGCACCACCACCCGCGAACCGCACCACCGATCCGAAAGCACCGCCGACCAGGAACCGCACACCGACCGGAAAACGCACACCGACCCCCCCACGGGCAGGAGATCCCCATGAGAGCGAGTCCCAAGAGGCTCCCCGCACTGCTCCTCGGCACCGCGCTCGTCGCCACCCTCCTCGGCGTCGGCACCTTCGCCTCCGCCTCCGACCCCTCGGCCGACACCCCTCCGCCGGCCGCCGCGCACGCCGGGCACCTGATGGCCGCGTCGCTCCAGGCGTCGGGCGACGACGCGGACGGCGACGGCTACATCCCCGCCGTCCCCCAGGTCACCGGCGTGACGCCGTCGACCGCGACCCCGCCGGCCCGGTACTTCCACGAGTTCCAGGCCAACTGCGGCGTCACCCACACCGCCCCCGACGACCCGATCGTCTACCCCGGACAGCCGGGCCGGTCCCACGACCACACGTTCATGGGCAACACCTCCACGAACGCCAACAGCGTCACCGCCACGCTCTACGGCGGCGCCACCGCCTGCAAGGCGCCCGCCGACGCCTCCGCCTACTGGATGCCCACGCTCTTCGACGGGGACCGGAAGATCCTTCCCGTCGGCCCCCAGGTCATCTACTACAAGACCGGCGTCACCGACTACACGAGCGTGCGGCCCTTCCCCAAGGGCCTCCGGTTCGTGGTCGGCAACCCGATGCAGACCGCCCAGCAGTTCCGCGAGCACAAGGGCTTCGTCGAGGGCTGGGAGTGCGGTGACAGCTTCTTCAACGTCGACTTCCCCGCGAGCTGCCCGAACCGTCCCGACGTCCAGCTCAACCTGCGTATGCAGGCGCCCAGTTGCTGGAACGGTCTCTACCTGGACACCCCCGACCACCAGAGCCACATGGCGTACCCGGTCGTCAAGCCCGGCACCAACGACAACATGTGTCCGGCCTCCCACCCGGTCGCGCTGCCGATGATCGAGTTCAAGATGGCCTTCCCGGTCAACGGCGACATGAGCCAGGTCCGCCTGGCCAGCGGCCGCGGCTACTCCTTCCACTACGACTTCTTCAACGCGTGGGAGGAGCGCACCCTCAAGGCCATGGTCGACCACTGCATCGTGGGCGGCCTCCAGTGCGACGCCCGGGGCTACGACCAGAACCACCCCGAGCGCGGCGCGGCGCTGAACGCGCAGTACCGCCTGCCCTGACCGATCCCCACCCCATGACGGCACCGGACCCCCCGCTCACCCCGGGGCGTCCGGTGCCCCCGGGCGACCCGACGAGAGAACCGACAAGGGAGAGATGAGCGACGAACGGGGCACCGTGCCCGACGACATGCTCGACCCGCTGGTCGACAAGCTCGACCTGGACCGCAAGGTCCGGCTCCTGACCGGCGCCACGACCTGGCGGACCGCCGCCGACGCGACGATCGGGCTGCGCGAGATCGTCTGCTCCGACGGACCCGCCGGCGTACGCGGCGAGACCTGGGACGAACGCCGCACCTCCTGCCTCCTGCCGTCGGCCTCCGCACTCGGCGCGACCTGGGACGACCGGCTGCTGCGGCAGCTCGGCGGCCTCCTCGCCGCCGAGGCGCTCCGCAAGGGCGTCGACGTCGTCCTGGCACCGACCCTCAACCTGCACCGCACCCCCCTCGGAGGCCGCCACTTCGAGTGCTTCTCCGAGGACCCCGGGCTGACCGCCCGCACCGGCGCGGCCCTGATCCGCGGACTCCAGGAACACGGAGTGGCCGCCACCGCCAAGCACTACGTCGCCAACGACTCCGAGACCGACCGCCTCCGCGTCGACGTCCGGCTCTCCGAACGGGCCCTCCGCGAGGTGTACCTGGCCCCCTTCGAAGCCGCCGTCGACGCCGGGGTGTGGGCGGTCATGGCCGGCTACAACAGCGTCGACGGCACGACCATGACCGCCCACCCCCTGCTCGCCGAACCCCTGAAGGGGGAGTGGGGATTCGACGGCCTCGCGGTCTCCGACTGGGCCGCCGTGCGCACCACCGACGCACCGGCGCGTGCCGCCCTCGACCTCGCGATGCCCGGCCCGGCGAGCCCCTGGGCGACGGACCTGGCCCAGGCCGTGCGCGACGGACGCGTCCCCGAGAGCGCCGTCGACGAGAAGGTGCGGCGGCTGCTCCGGCTCGCCCACCGGGTCGGCGCCCTCGGCGACGCCCCCCGCCGCCGGCCCCCGCGCCCGGGCGAGGGCCCGCGCCGCCTGCTGCGCCGCGCGGTCGCCGCCGGTGCGGTCCTGCTCCGCAACGACGGCGTCCTGCCCCTCGACCCCACCGGCCTGGGCACCGTCGCCGTGATCGGCGCGCACGCCGCCTCCCCCCGTGTCCAGGGCGGCGGGAGCGCCGGCGTCTTCCCCTCCGCGGTCGTCACACCGCTCGCCGGGATCCGCGCCTGCCTGCGCGGCCGCGGCCGCGTCACCTACACCGCCGGCCCCTCGACCGACGGCCCGCCGGACCCCCTCGACACCGGCCGGTGCACCGACCCGCGCTCGGGCGAACCGGGAGTCCTGCTCCGCTGCCTCGACGCCGAGGGGAACGAACTCAGCGCGGAGCGGCGCCTGTCGGGACGCCTCCTCGAACCGGACCTCGCGCCCGGCACCCGCACCGTGGAAGTACGCGCCCTGCTGCGGCCCGAGACGAGCGGCCGGTGGACCTTCGGCGTCGGCGGCTTCGGCCGGCTGACGATCGAGCTCGACGGCGAGGTGATCCTGGACGGCACCCACCCCTGCGACACCGACGATCCGGCGATCGTGCACGTGACGCCGCCGGTCCACACCGCGCGCGCCCACGTCGAACGCGGCCGCCACGTCCACCTCGTCGCCCGGCGCGAGCTGGTGCCCGGCTCCGGCAGGGCGACGCTCGTCGCCGCCGCGCCCCCGCGCCCCGACCGGGACCAGGCAGTCGCCGAGGCCGTCGCGGCGGCCCGCGAGGCCGATGCCGTGATCGTCGTCGTCGGCACCACCGAGCACGACGAGACCGAGGGCCACGACCGCACGCACCTGTCCCTCGGCGACGCACAGAACGAACTGGTCCGCGCCGTGGCCGCCGCCAACCCCCGCACCGTCGCCGTCGTCAACAGCGGCGGACCGGTCGAACTGCCCTGGCGCGAGGAGGTGGCGGCGCTGCTGCTCGCCTGGTTCCCCGGCCAGGAGGCCGGGGCGGGCCTCGCCGACGTGCTCTTCGGCCGCAGCGAGCCGGGCGGCCGGCTGCCCACGACCTGGGCCGCAGCCCTCGCCGAGGCGCCCGTCACCCGCACCCGCCCCGTGGACGGCCGCCTCGACTACGAGGAGGGCCTCCACATCGGCCACCGGGCCTGGCTGCGCGCCGGGACGGAGCCGGCCTACTGGTTCGGCCACGGCCTCGGCTACACGACCTGGCGGTACGAGGGGATGGACGCCCCCGGCCGCGTCGACGCGGACTCCGCCTTCACCGTCCAGGTGGCGGTGCGCAACACCGGCGCGCGCCGCGGCCGGGAAGTCGTCCAGGTCTACCTCGCCCGCCCCGACTCCGCCGTGGAGCGGCCCGTGCGCTGGTACGCCGGCCACGCGGCGGTCCACGCCGATCCGGGCGAGGAGACGGTCGCCGAGGTCCTCGTGGAGCCGGCGGCGCTGCGCCACTGGTCGCCCGAGGACGCCCGCTGGCGGGTCGAGCCGGGGACGTACCGGATCCTCGTGGGCCGCTCGGCGGGCGCGGTGGAGCACGAGTCCGCCGTCACCGTGGGGGCCGTACCGGGGGACGGGAATGCGTGAGGAACGGACAGGGAGTTCCGCATTCCGGGCGGCCCGGGAGAATATCCCGAGCCCGTCCCGTCGGCACTCCCTCGAATTCCGTCTTCCCGGGCAGCAATTCCCTGGGCGGGAAGGCGGAAAGCCCTCCGGTGAATAGCGGGAGCCGCACCTGCCCGGCGCGCCGCACTTCCCGTGGACCGCCCGCCCGGGGAGGGAAAGCGGCACGTTAGAGTACGGAGGTGATCAGGCGGGGACCGACGCTGGAGGACGTGGCGCGGGAGGCGGGTGTCTCCAGGGCGACGGTCTCGCGCGTCGTCAACGGGGTGCGCAACGTCGACCCGGCGATCCAGGACGTCGTGCGGCAGGCCATCGAGCGCACCGGGTACACCCCGAACAGCGCCGCCAGGACCCTGGTCACCGGACGGCCGCCGAGCCGCGGACCGCGGGCCGAGACCGTGGCGCTCGTCATCTGCGGCGCCGGGGACGAGTTCGCCGCGCGGGTGTTCGCCGACCCCTTCTTCGGGCGGGTGGTCAGCGGTGCCGTGACGTGTCTGCGGGGCCGGGGGGCGCACCCGGTGCTGATGTTCGCCGAGTCCGGGGCGGCGCGGAGCCAGGTGGTGGACCACCTGCTCCGGGGCAACGCGGACGGCGCACTCGTCGTCTCCATCCAGCCCGACGACCCCCTGCCGCTGATGCTCTCCGCCGCGGGCGTCCCGCTCGTGCTGTTCGCTCGGCCCCCGGACGGAACGCCGCTCGACCACGTCGACGTCGACCACCACGAGGGCGGCCGGCTCGCCGCCGCGCACCTGCTGGCCAGGGGATGCCGTCATCCCGCGACGATCCGGGCGCCCCGGGACCTGCCGGCCGGGGAGGCCCGGCTCGCCGGGTTCCGCGAGGCCCTGGAGCGTGCCGGCCGGGCCGCTCCGCCGGTGGTGGAGGGCGGCTTCACGGTCGACAGCGGTGCGGCCGCGATGCGCCGTGTCCTCGCGGAGCACCCGGAGGTCGACGGGGTCTTCGCGGCCAACGACCTGATGGCCCAGGGCGCCTGCGAGGTGCTGCGCGAGCGCGGACTCAGCGTGCCCGGGGACGTGGCGGTCGTGGGCTTCGACGACTCCAGCGTCGCCGTGACCTGCCGCCCGCCGCTGACCACGGTGCGCCAGCCCGTCGAGCGGATGGCCGCGGCGATGGCGGAGCTGCTCCTGGGCCGCCTCCAGGGCACCCAGGAGACCCCGGCGCACCGGGTGTTCGCCCCCGAACTGGTCGTACGGGAATCGGCCTGAGCCGTTCGCGCGACGCCCGGTGACGGGCGGCCCCTTCGGCATTCGCCCGCCGTCGAATTCGGTTTTCCGAAAGACGTACGAAACTGTTCCGCAGCGGTTCGTGATGAGCTACTTTCGGCCACACACCCCCCTGCGGTCCTTCTACTCCGGGCGGATTTCCATGAGTCGCGCCATCGTGCTGCGAGATGTGAGCAAGAAATACGGCGGTTCCCCTGTGGTGCGGAGGGTCTCCCTCACCGTCGAACCGGGCGAGTTCCTGGTGCTGCTCGGCCCTTCCGGATGCGGCAAGTCCACGGTCCTGCGCATGATCGCGGGCCTGGAGGACATTACCGACGGCGACCTCTACCTCGACGGCGAGCACGCCAACGACGTGCCTCCCCGCGAACGCGACATCGCCATGGTGTTCCAGAACTTCGCCCTCTATCCGTCCATGACGTCGCGGGAGAACATCGGCTTCCCCCTGAAGCTGCGCGACCCGTCGGCCGACCACGACCCGCAGGTCGAGTCGACGGCCCGGATGCTCGCCATCGAGGACCTGCTGGACCGGCTGCCCGGGCAGCTGTCCGGCGGCGAGCGCCAGCGGGTCGCGATGGGCCGGGCGATCTCCCGCCGCCCCTCGGTCTTCCTCCTCGACGAGCCGCTGTCCAGTCTCGACGCGAAGCTCCGCGGCCACCTGCGGGCGGAGATCGCCCGGCTCACCGCCGAACTGGGCGTCACCACCGTCTATGTGACGCACGACCAGTCCGAGGCCATGTCGCTGGGCGACCGGGTGGCGGTCATGCGCGACGGCGTCCTTCAGCAGGTCAGCCCACCGCAGGAGCTGTACGCCCGCCCGGTCAACGTCTTCGTCGCCGCGTTCGTCGGCACCCCCCGCATCAACCTGCTCGACGCGGTCGTCCACGCGCCGCTGGACGGCCCGATGTCCCTGGAGCTGGGGCGCCAACGGCTGCGGCTCCCACAGCCGTTGAGCGTCGACCACCAGCTGCTCCGGATCCAGCAGGGCCGGCCGATCATCGTCGGACTGCGCTCCGAGGCGGTGCGCATCGCGCCGCCGAGCCAGGCCAGACCCGGAGAGGCGTCGCTCGTCGGGATCGTGGAGCACGTCGAGTACCAGGGCCACGAGGTGCTCGTGCACCTCGACACCGGCTCGCGGCCGGCCGTCGTCGCCGAGCTCGAAGCGCCGCGGACCCGGCCCGCGGGCCGCCGCCCCGGTGGCCGGCGCAAGCGCGGCATGAGCCGGATCAGGGCGCACGTGGCGGCCCTCGGCGGCGGCCGGGCGGCCGCGGACGGGCCGAGGGCGGAGGTCTCCGCGCGCGTGCCGCTCACGTCCGGCGACCCGCACGCCGCCCACGAACGCCGTGCGGCGGGCCGCAGCGACCTCGTGCTGCGCACCGGCCCGCACGTCCGCGTCCGGGTGGGGGCCCAGGTCCCGCTCCTCGTCGACCTCGCCCAGCTGTACGTCTTCGACCACCAGGGCACCAGGATCTGTCCGGCCCCCGACGCCCTGCCCGGACTTGACCAGTAGGGGGACGGGGCGGGCCGGGGTCCCGCCCGTGACCGTCCGGGAGACCCGGGTGTGTCTCAGTGCGCGGCCCGTTCGCGGAGCGTCTCCTGCCAGGCGGGAGCCGCTTCCTCGGCCTCCGGCGGCGCGAGGCGGCCGCCGCGGGAGAAGAAGTCCGCGAGCGGCAGGATGGCCGCGCCCACGGTGACGGCGTCGGGGCCCAGGGTGCCGAGGGCGATGCGCACGCGGGAGGCGGGGAAGGTGAGGGCGTACTCCGTGGCGTAGCCCTTGACCCGGTCCAGGAAGCGGGTGCCGAGCTGGAGGCCGGCCCAGCCGCCGACGAGGATGCGTTCGGGCTGGAAGAGGTTGACGAGGTCGGCGAAGCCGGCGCCGAGGTACTCGGCGGTCTCCTCCAGGACCGCGAGCGCCGTGGCGTCGGGCGCCGTGTCGGGTTCGGCCGGGTAGGCGGCGGCGAGCATCGCGGTCAGGGCGGTCTCCTCGGTGGCGCCGGCCGGGGGAAGCCCGCCGGCCTCGCGCCAGCGTTCCAGGAGCGCCTCGGCGCCCGCGTACGCCTCCAGGCAGCCCCGGGCGCCGCAGCGGCACCGCCGGCCCCGGACCCGCACGGTCAGGTGTCCCCACTCGACGGCCCGGCCGGGCCGCAGGTCGTCCGAGACGACCGAGGCGCCGACGCCGGAGCCGAAGAGGACCACCACGGCGTTGCGCACGCCCCGGCCGGCGCCGAACCACATCTCCGCCTGGCCGAGCGTCTTGGCGCCGTTGTCGATGACGTACGGGACCGATTCGGGCAGGGGGACGGCGGCGCGCAGCAGCCGTTCCAGCGGGACGGCGTCCCAGCCGATCGTCTGGCCGTGCACGACGGCGGTGCCGTCGGCGCCGCGCACCACGATGCCCGGCACCCCGATGCCGACGCCCAGCAGGTGCTCGGGGCCGATGCCCGCCTGCCGGACGACCTCCTCGATGCCGTCGCGGACGTGCCCGACGACGACGCCGACCTCGTACCGGTCGACGCGGCGCGGTCCCTCGGGGTCCAGCGGCCTTTCCACGCGCGCGAGTTCGGTGAGCGCCATGTCGAACAGCTCGACCCTGACCCGGGTCTCGCCGACGTCCACCCCGATCATGTAGGCGCTCGTCTGGCGGACGCGGAGGAGGGTGCGGGGGCGGCCGCCGGCCGAGTCCACGCTGCCCGCCTCCTCGACGAGGCCGTCGGCGACGAGTTCGGCGACCACGTTGCTGACCGAGCCGGAGCTCAGTCCGGTCGCGGGGCCCAGCGAGAAGCGGCTCATCGGCCCGTCGAAATACAACCGTTGCAGTACCGCCGAGCGGTTCTCCCGCCGCAGGTCACGCACGGTCCGGCCGCTGCGTACGCTCACCGAGCACCCCATTCCCTTGGTTCGGATTCGAAACATACCCCTGGCAGACCTCTTGACGCCACCTTCGCTTGAGGTTTAACTCACATCCTAAATTAAGTCGGGAGAGGGCTTCGGAGGTTGAACGCGGGACGTCGCGCTCCCTCCTCCCCGACTTCCACGACCCCAAGAAAGGCCCCTGGGATCATGCGCAGAATCAGAGCCGCCGCCGTCGGTGCCGTCACCCTCTCCCTCGTCCTCTCGGCGGCTGCCTGCGGAGGCGGCTCCACGGACGGTGCCGGCTCCAACTCCCAGCCCAAGACCCTCACCTACTGGGCCTCCAACCAGGGCGCGAGCCTGGAGGTCGACAAGAAGGTCCTCCAGCCCGAGCTCGACAAGTTCGAGAAGAAGACCGGCATCAAGGTGAAGCTGGAGGTCGTCCCCTGGTCCGACCTCCTCAACCGCATCCTCACCGCCACCACCTCCGGGCAGGGCCCGGACATCCTCAACATCGGCAACACCTGGAGCGCCTCCCTCCAGGCCAGCGGCGCCCTGCTCCCCTGGGACGCGAAGAACTTCGAGAAGATCGGCGGCAAGGACCGCTTCGTCGACTCCGCCCTCGGCTCCACCGGCGTCCAGGGCCAGGACCCGGCGGCCGTGCCGCTGTACTCCATGGCGTACGCGCTCTACTACAACAAGAAGATGTTCAAGGACGCGGGCGTGGAGAAGCCCCCGGCCACCTGGGACGAGCTGATCGCCACCGGGCAGAAGATCACCAAGGCCGGCGGCTCCGGCATCGGCGTCGAGGGCTCCAACCTCTCGAACAACATCCACCAGGTCTTCGTCCTCGGCAAGCAGCACGGCGCCGACTTCTTCACCCCCGACGGCAAGGCCGACTTCACCTCCGACGGCGCCGTCGCCGCCGTCAAGCAGTACGTCGACCTCATGGCCACCGCCAAGATCGTCGCCCCCGGCAACGCCGAGTACGCCCAGAACCAGTCCCTGAGCGACTTCGCCAAGAACAAGACCGCCATGGTCCTCTGGCAGACCGCCTCCGCCACCTTCAAGGCCCAGGGCATGGCCGACGACGAGTGGGGCGTCGCCCCCGCGCCCGTCGCCTCCGGCGCCCCGGGCCAGGGCAAGGCCACCAACTCCATGGTCGCCGGCATCAACATGGCCGTCTTCAAGAACACCAAGAACCTCGACGGCGCCCTCAAGTTCGTCGACTTCATGACCGGCGACGAGGAGCAGAAGATCCTCAACACGGCCTACGGCTCCATCCCGCCGGTCAAGACCGCCCAGCAGGACCCGGCCTTCAACGGCCCCGCCCTCTCCGTCCTGCGCGACACGCTCGCCACCAGCGCCGCCGCGCTCCCGCAGGTCCCCGAGGAGTCGCAGTTCGAGACCGTCGTCGGCACCGCGGTCAAGGAGCTCTTCGCCGACGCCGCCGCCGGCCGGGCCGTCACCACCGAGTCCGTCCGGGCCAAGCTCGAAAAGGCCCAGCAGCAGATGCCCAAGAAGTGAGTCCGGACACCACCATGACCACCACCGCCATCGAGAAGACCGGCGGACGGAGCGAACAGCGGAACACCCCCGGGACGGCGCCGCGCAGGCGCCGCCCCGGGCGGCTCCGGGCCCTCGGCCTCCCGTACATGCTGCTCCTTCCGGCCCTGCTCCTGGAGCTCCTGGTCCACCTCATCCCGATGTTCATCGGCATCGTGATGAGCTTCCGGGAACTCACCCAGTTCTTCATCCGCGACTGGACCAGCGCTCCCTGGGCCGGTCTGGACAACTACACCGTCTCCGTCGACTTCGACGCCCCCGTCGGCGAGGCCCTGCTCGGCTCGTTCCTCACCACCTGCCTCTTCACGCTCTGTTCGGTCGGCCTGTGCTGGCTGCTCGGCACCGCGGCGGCGATCTTCATGCAGGAGACGTTCCGGGGCCGGGGCTTCCTGCGGGCGCTCTTCCTCGTCCCGTACGCCCTGCCGGTCTACGCGGCCGTCATCACCTGGGCGTTCATGTTCCAGCGGGACAACGGCCTCGTGAACCACGTCCTCCACGACCAGCTCGGCATCGGCGACAGCCCCGCCTTCTGGCTCATCGGGGACAACGCCTTCTACACCCTGCTCGTCGTCTCCGTCTGGAAGGGCTGGCCCTTCGCCTTCCTGATCATGATGGCGGGGCTCCAGAACATCCCCAAGGAGATCTACGAGGCCGCCGCCCTCGACGGCGCGGGCGTCTGGCAGCAGATCCGCCGCATCACGCTCCCGTCGCTGCGACCGGTCAACCAGGTGCTGGTCCTCGTCCTCTTCCTCTGGACGTTCAACGACTTCAACACCCCGTTCGTCCTGTTCGGCAAGGCGGCCCCCGAATCCGCCGACCTGATCTCCCTGCACATCTACCAGTCCTCGTTCCAGACCTGGAACTTCGGCACCGGCTCCGCGATGTCGGTGCTCCTCCTGCTCTTCCTCCTGGTCGTCACGGGCGTCTACCTGCTCCTCACCACCCGGGGAAGGAAGGCCACCGATGTCTAGCCGCACCGCGCCCCCGCGCACCCCGACGGCCCGCCGCGGCCGGCCCCGCTCGCCCATGGCGGCCCCCCGCTCCTTCCTCTGGAGCCGCCGGATCTTCCTCACCCTCCTCACCGGCTTCGTCCTGCTGCCGGTGTACGTGATGGTCTCCAGCTCCCTCAAGCCGCTGGAGGACGTGTCCGGGAAGTTCCAGTGGATCCCCTCCGGACTCACCCTCCGGCCGTACTTCGACATCTGGGAGACCGTCCCGCTCGCGGACTACTTCGTGAACTCGCTGGTGGTCGCCGGGGCCGCGACGGTCTGCTCCGTCACCATCGCGGTCTTCGCCGCCTACGCGGTCAGCCGGTACAACTTCCGCGGCAAGCGCGTCTTCACGGTCACCGTGCTGTCCACGCAGATGTTCCCCGGCATCCTCTTCCTGCTGCCGCTGTTCCTCATCTACGTCAACATCGGCAACGCCACCGGCATCGCCCTGTTCGGCTCGCGCGGCGGTCTGATCCTCACGTATCTGACCTTCTCGCTGCCGTTCTCCGTGTGGATGCTCATCGGCTACTTCGACGCGGTCCCGCGCGACCTCGACGAAGCCGCCAAGGTCGACGGCTGCGGACCCCTCGGAGCCCTCTTCCGGGTCATCGTCCCCGCCGCCATCCCCGGCATCGTCGCCGTCGCCGTCTACGCCTTCATGACGGCCTGGGGCGAGGTCCTCTTCGCCTCCGTCATGACCAACGACACCACCCGCACCCTCGCCGTCGGACTCCAGGGCTACGCCACCCAGAACGACGTCTACTGGAACCAGGTGATGGCCGCCTCCCTCGTGGTGAGCGTCCCCGTCGTCGCCGGCTTCCTCCTCCTCCAGCGCTACCTCGTCACCGGCCTCACCGCCGGCGCGGTCAAGTGACGCGCTCCACCGGCGCCACCGCCCCCGAAAGGACTCCTGTGTCTGAACCGCTCGACCTCGCCGCCTTCCCGTCCTCCTTCACCTGGGGCACGGCCACCTCCGCGTACCAGATCGAGGGCGCCGTCGCCGAGGACGGCCGCGGCCCCTCCATCTGGGACACCTTCTCCCGCGTCCCCGGAGCCATCGACAACGGCGACCACGGCGACGTCGCCTGCGACCACTACCACCGCTGGCCCGAGGACATCGCCCTGATGAAGGAGCTCGGGACCGACGCCTACCGGCTGTCCGTCGCCTGGCCCCGCATCGTCCCCGGCGGCGACGGACCGGTCAACGCGGCCGGACTCGACTTCTACGACCGCCTCGTCGACGGCCTCCTCGACGCCGGCATCGCGCCGTCCGTCACCCTCTACCACTGGGACCTGCCGCAGGCCCTCCAGGACCGCGGCGGCTGGACCGTCCGCGAGACCGCCGAACACCTCGCCTCCTACGCCGCCGTCGTCGCCGAGCGCCTCGGCGACCGCGTCACCCAGTGGGCCACCCTCAACGAGCCCCTCTGCTCCGGCTGGATCGGCCACCTGGAAGGCCGCATGGCCCCGGGCCTCACCGACCTGACCGCCGCCGTCCGCGCCTCCTACCACCTCCTGCTCGCGCACGGCCTCGCCACCCAGGCCGTCCGCGCCGCCGCCCCCGGCGCGCAGATCGGCCTGGTCACCAACCACTCCACCATCGTCCCCGCCTCCACCCGACCCGAGGACATCGCCGCCGCGACCCGGATGGACGGCCACACCAACCGCTGGTGGCTCGACCCGGTGTACGGCCGCGGCTTCCCGGCCGACATGCGCGAGCTGTACGGGGTCGAACTCCCCGAGCGGCCCGGCGACCTGGAGACCATCGCCTCGCCCCTCGACTGGCACGGCCTCAACTACTACTTCCCCGCCACCGTCGCCGACGACCCCGCCGGCCCGGTCCCGTACGCCACCGAGGTCCGGCTCCCCGACGTGCCGCGCACCGGCATGGACTGGCAGATCGACGCGGGCGGCCTGGAGGCCCTCCTGCTGCGGCTCACCGAGGACTACGGCGTCCGCAAGCTGTACGTCACGGAGAACGGCTCGGCCTTCCCCGACACCGTCGGCCCCGACGGCCAGGTCCACGACCCGGACCGCACCCGGTACCTGGAGCAGCACATCGCCGCCTGCGCCGCCGCCGTGCGCAAGGGAGCCCCGCTCGCCGGCTACTACGCCTGGTCCCTGCTCGACAACTTCGAGTGGGCCTACGGCTACGACAAGCGCTTCGGCCTCGTGCACGTCGACTACGCGACGCAGCGGCGCACCGTGAAGTCGAGCGGCCGCCGTTACGCCGACATCGTCCGCGCCCACCGGGAGGCGACGGCCTAGGCCGCCGCCTCGGAAGGGACGGCCGAGCCGTCCGGTCACCGGAGAGCCGCCCCTCGCGCCTCGCAGGGGGCGGCCCCGGACCGTCCGCCCCGCGGTCGGAAAAGGGGCCCGCAGGCCCGCAACCGGCTTGCGCCCCTTGCGCTAGCCTTGCGGCCATGACGCGACGACTTGCTCAGGTGGCGAAGAAGGTGGGGGTCAGCGAGGCGACGGTCAGCCGTGTCCTCAATGGCAAGCCCGGAGTGTCCGAAGCGACCCGGCAGTCCGTGCTCACCGCCCTCGACGTCCTCGGGTACGAGCGCCCCACCCAGCTGCGGGGCGAGCGCGCCCGGCTCGTCGGCCTCGTCCTGCCGGAGCTCCAGAACCCGATCTTCCCCGCGTTCGCCGAGGTCATCGGCGGTGCGCTCGCCCAACAGGGGCTCACCCCCGTGCTGTGCACGCAGACCAAGGGCGGCGTCTCCGAGGCCGACTACGTGGACCTCCTCCTCCAGCAGCAGGTCTCCGGGGTGGTCTTCGCCGGCGGGCTCTTCGCCCAGGCCGCCGCGCCGCACGACCACTACCACCAGCTGGCCGAGCGGAACATCCCGGTCGTCCTGATCAACGCGGCGATCGAGGGGCTCGACTTCCCCTGCGTCTCCTGCGACGACGCCGTCGCCGTCGAGCAGGCGTGGCGGCACCTCGCCTCCCTCGGCCACGAGCGGATCGGCCTGGTCCTCGGGCCGGCCGACCACGTCCCCTCCCGCCGCAAGCTCGAAGCGGCCCGCGCGGTCGCCGCGGGCGCCGGAAGGGACCTGGCCGACGCGTTCGTCGAGCGCTCGATCTTCTCCCTCGAAGGGGGCCAGGCCGCCACCGGCCGGCTCCTCGACCGGGGGGTCACCGGCATCGTCTGCGCCAGCGACCCCCTCGCCCTGGGGGCCATCCGGGCCGCGCGCCGGCGGGGCCTCTCGGTCCCGACGGACGTCTCGGTCGTCGGCTTCGACGACTCGGCCTTCATGAACTGCACCGAACCGCCGCTGTCCACGGTCCGCCAGCCCATCGAAGCCATGGGCCGGGCCGTCGTCGAACTGCTCTGCGCCCAGATCCAGGGCACCCAGACCCACCCCGGCGAGCTGCTCTTCGAGCCCGAGCTCGTCGTCCGGGGCTCGACCGCGCCGCCGCCCGCCGGCTGAGCCGGGTGCCGGCGGAGGGGCCGCCGAGAGAAAGACGCCGACTGAGCGGCGTAAATGTGCGACGGATCGACTCAAAAGCAAAGCGTCGAGTCGCACGTGGCGGGCGCAGCCGGCCGGGGCCCGACACGGGCGCCGCTCCGGGTGGACTCGTCCGGCCCCCCTCCACCGCCTTCCCCTTCAGGAGCGCTCCATGACCGCCACCGACGCCGCCGCGCCCACGCCGGGCCCCGATCCCGCGCCCGATTCCGCGGCCGCGCGCGTCCGCCGCGCCCTCGGCCCCGTCACCGTCCTGCGGGACACCGCCCTCAGCGGGGGCCTGTACAACTCCGCCCGCCTGCTGGAACTCGCCGACGGACGGCGGCTGATCCTCAAGACGGCGCCACCGGCGACCGCACCGGCCCTCACCCACGAACAGGGCCTGCTCGGCACCGAGGCGCTCTTCCACCGCCTGGCCGCCGACGCGGGGGTCCGCGTCCCCGCCGTCGTGCACCACGAGCCGGCGGGCCCCGGAACGCCCGCCGAGTGGCTGCTGCTCTCCTACCTCGACGGAACCACCTGGGAGGCGTCCCGCGAGACCCTCGCCCCCGCCGACCGTGCCGCCCTGCGCCACGGCGTGGGGGAGAGCCTGGCCCGCGTCGCCACGGTCACCGGACCGGAGTTCGGCTACCCCCGGCCCGCCCTGGGCCTCACCGGCCCCGACTGGCCCTCCGCGTTCACCGCCATGCTCCACGCCGTCCTCGCCGACGCGGCCCGCTTCGCCGTCCCGCTGCCCGCCCCGGCGGCGCTCCTCGCCGGCCTCCCCGAGCGGTTCGCCCGCCAGCTCGCCCTGGTGCGCAGGCCCGCGCTCGTCCACTTCGACGCCTGGGAGGGGAACGTCGTCCTCACCCGCGCCGCCGGCGACACCTGGCTGCCGGTCGGACTCATCGACGGGGAGCGCGCCTTCTTCGGCGACCCCCTGGCCGAACTCGTCGGTCTCGACCCGCTCGGCGCGGCCGAGGACGACCCCGACCTGATGGCCGGCTACCGTTCGGTGGCCCCCGTCCCGGCCCTCGACGGCACCGCCCGCGTCCGCCTGGCCCTCTACCGGATCTACCTCGCCCTGATCATGCGCGTGGAGTCCGCCCCCCGTGCCTACGCGGGGGACTTCGCCGCCTGGCTGACCACCTGGTCCTCGGAACGCGTCACCGCTCAGCTCGCCGTCCTCGACGCGCCGGACGCGTGAGGACGGGAACCGCGGAGGTCCAGCAGGCAGAGGACCTTGTCGTAGCGGCGGGCCCCGACGGCCACGAAGTCCGGCAGCCGGCCGTACTCCGAGAAGCCCAGCGACCGGTAGAGCCCGAGCGCGCCCGTGTTGTCGCCCCGCGCGTCCAGGGTGAGGACCTCGATGCCGGCCCGCCGCGCGTCGGAGATCAGGGCGACGGTGAGGGCCCGGCCGACCCCGTGTCCCTGGGCGGCGGCGTCCACCGCGAGCTTCTCCAGATCGGCGTGCGGGCGGTGCGTCGGCCGCGCGTGACGGAGCCAGTAGCCGAAGCCGGCCAGACGGCCGTCCGCGTACGCGGCGCGCAGGGCCCCGTCGCCGGCCCGTACCGCGGCGACGACGTCGTCGACGAGCGCCGCCACCTCACCGGCCGTCGGCGGGTCGATCCAGCCGAGCGCGGCACCGCCGCGGACCAGCTCCGCCAGGATGCGGTGGGCCGCCGCGGCGAACCCCGGCCCGAGCACCGGGTCGGCCAGGAGCTCCTCCGCGTCGAGGACGCGGGGCGCGCGCGGGGCCGTGCCGTCGGTCTTGGCTGTCTCCATGCCGGGCAGCGTATCCACCACCCGCCCGCATACCGAGAGGACCCATGAGGATGACCGACGAGCACGGCACGGTCGTGGAGTACGTACGGTTCCAGTCGCCCCACCGCAACGGCCGGGGCCACTTCACCGGCGTCTTCGGCCTGGTCAACAACCTCGCCCGGCAGGGACGCCTCACCGAGGAGCAGGAGTCCTTCCGGCGCGCCCACAACCGCTGGTACGACGCCGCCTACCCCGACCCGTCCACCGTCGACCCCACCGTCTACGACGACGCCGTCAACCCCGGTGCCACGGCCTGGTTCAAGCCCACGGCCACCCACCTCATCGACCGGGTCCCCGGCTACCTCGCCCTCCTCGCCGCCCACGGCGTAGACTGCCGGATGATCCGGTCCGCCGACCCCGGCCGGATCGTCTACGAGGACGAGGTCCAGATCGTCGTCGTCCCCCATCCTTAGGGCCTGTCGTCACCGCCCGCACGCTCGTCGTCGGCGGGGCCGGCCTCGTTCCACGGGCGCAGCTTCTCCGGGTTCCGGACCGCCCAGATGCGGCTGACCCGGCCGTCGGACAGGCCGAAGGCGGCGACGGTCACCGTCGTGCCCGCGTGCTGCGCCACCAGCCCCGGACGGCCGTTGACCGACCGTTCCAGGAGGACGAGCCCGGGCGCCTTGTCGGCGATGTGGATCAGGTACTGGGCGATGCGTGCAGCGCCCTCGACCGGACGCAGCACCGTTCCGACGAAGCCCCCGCCGTCCGCGGTCATCGTCGCGTCGGGATCGAGGAGACCCACGAGGGCCTCGATGTCCCGGGCCTCCCACGCCTCCTTGAAGCTCCGCACCACACCGGCCCGGCCCGCCGCCGCCGGAGCCGCCGGCGCCCCCTCGTCGGGGATCCGCCGGCGGGCCGAGGACGCCAGTTGCCGACAGGCCGCCGGCGAGCGCCCGACGATCTCGGCGATCTCGGCGAAGGGGTAGCGGAACACGTCGTGCAGGACGAACGCCACGCGCTCGGCCGGCGTCATGGACTCCAGCACCACGAGGAAGGCCATGTTCACCGACTCGTCGAGGGTGACGCGGTCGGCCGGGTCCACCGGCTCCGCGCCCCCGCCGCCCGTCCGCCCGCGGGACCACTCGGCGCGGTCCGGCAGCGGCTCCGGTATCCAGGCGCCCACGTACCGTTCGCGCCGCGCCCGCGCGGAGCCGAGCACGTCCAGGCAGACGCGCCCGGCGACCGTCGTCAGCCAGGCTCCCGGCGACGCGACGGCCTCCTGCTGACGCCGTGACAGGGCGTACCAGCGGGTGTACGTCTCCTGCACCGCGTCCTCGGCCTCGGACAGCGAACCCAGCAGCCGGTAGGCGAGGTCGGTCAGCCGGCGCCGCTCGCCGACGATCACGCTCAGCTGCCGGCCGTACGGGCCGGTCGCCGCCTCGGATGGGGTGTTCATGGTCGCTGCCGCTCCCTCGTCGTCCGGTTCCGTCCCGTACTCGACCCCGCGAGGACCGTCACCGCCCATCGGGCCGGAGCACGACCTCACATTCCGCGGTGCTGCTTCGTCGAATGATCGAGACAGTACCGAGCCACCGCCCACCGGGCAGAAGAGGGGACCGCACCATGGCCACCGACACGATGCCGGCACCGAGCAGCCGCACGTTCCTCCAGGTCTCGATCGCCCTGCAGACCGTCACCCTGTTCTTCCAGGCGGCCACCGCGGGGCTGCTCCTGACCTCCTCCCACGGGGAGTTGCTGCACGGCGTCGGCGCCCGGGTGATGTACGGCGCGACGATGCTGTACGTCCTGGCCGCGATCCTCGCCTGGCGCCCGGGCGGCGGATCGCCCCGCCCCATCCTCTACTCGTCCGGCTTCCTGGTCCTCGCCTCGGTCCAGGTGGTCCTGGGCGTCGCCCGCCGGCCCGAGCTCCATGTCCCGCTGGGCGTCCTGATGTTCGCCCTCAGCCTCCTGGCCCTCGCCCACGTACTGGCGCCCCGCTTCTCCGGCCGTGCACCCCGCGGCTGACCCCTGCCCGGGCCGTGACGCCGCGGGGCCCGCCCCCTCGGAGGAGGGGGCGGGCCGGGTGCGGGGCGGCCGGGGCCGGTGGTGCTAGGACGCCGAGGGGACGGTGTCCTCGAAGGTGGTCCCGGCGGACCGGTAGGCGCCGACCTTGGCGGCGACCTGTGCGGGGGTGAGGACCTGGTCCTTGACGTGCAGGACGTAGTCGACCTTCTGGTCGTAGGACCGGGGGGTGGTGGAGGTCTGGCCGGCGAGGTCGATCAGCCACTGGTTGAAGTTGATGGACATCGGGCGCTCGGGCAGGTAGCGGGCGTCGTGCCGGCCGAACTCCTGGCCGTCGACGTAGTAGACGATCGTGTTGTCGTCGATGGTGAGGACGAGGTCGTGCCAGCCGGCGTAGCTGGTGCGCGACTCGGAGTGCTGGTTGACGGCCTCCCAGGGGTCGGGCCGGTAGGTCTCCCAGGAGGTGGTGTAGAGGATGTTGGCCGGCTCGCCCCAGCCGCCGTTGGGCAGGTACTCGAAGTCGTACTCGGCGTAGTCGTCGGCCATGGGGGCCTTGAGGTCGTTGATGGTGAAGAACGTCTGGACGAGGCGGTCGCCGTCCGGGCCGGAGACCGGGGCGTCGGAGAAGCGCACCCGGGCCGCGTAGGTGCCGTTCCTGAACTTGCTGGCCCGCGTGAGGATCTCGGTGTGCCGGGTGGACTCGCCGGTCCCCGCGGTGGAGGTCCGCAGGTTCATGATCGAGTTCGTGCCCTCCTTGGCGAAGGTCACGTTCTCGGGGGCCCAGGTGGCGCCGGGCACGCCCGGGCCGCCGGCGTTGGAGCGGACGCTCCAGCCGTGGGTGTCGATCGCCGGGTCGGTGTGCCCGGTGTAGTCGAAGTCGTCGAAGAGGGCGGCCCCGGTGGGCGGCGGGGTGGTCGGACCGGTCGGCGTGGGGGTCGGCGTCGGGTCGTTGCCCGCCGGCGCGGTGCCCCAGACGGGGACGCCGGCGACGGTCGCGGTGACCTTGGACCAGTTGGCGTACGCCGTCTGGGCCGGGCCGAAGGAGTAGTCGTCGTTCTGGTTGAGCTGCTGCCAGTTGGAGCGGTGGAACCGCAGCTGCATGTCGCCGGTGTCCGCGCCGGGGGCGAGGGAGCCGGCGCCGGCGGTGAAGCCGACCTCCAGGTAGCGGTCGGCGGTCGCGGTCGGGTTCGCGAGCGTGCCGAAGGTGCCGGTCAGGTTGGCGCAGCCCTTGACCGCCCACGAGCAGGCGTAGGTGTAGGACGCGCCGGCGTCGGCCTTGAAGTAGTAGCGGACCTTCACCTGGCTGAGCGGGATGCTCGACGTGCCGGTGTTGACCACCTTCAGCCAGGGCTCGACCTGGTCGCCGCCGGTGGAGCTCTGCCGGTACTGGACGGCGACGGACTCACCGGCCGCGGCGGCGGGAAGGGCGGTGAGCGCGGTGGCGCCGAGCCCGGTCACTGCGGCGACGACGAGTGCGGCACGGATCCGCGTCGTCCTGTTCCTCGACGGGTGGCTCATGGGGGATTCCTCTCCTGGGGTGGGATGGAGCGGGGGTACGGGGGCGGTCACAGAGCCGCGGGGGACAGCCGGCGCGGCACCCCGAGGGCGTCGAGCCGGGTCCGGTGGTGGCGCAGGCGCTCCTGGAAGCCCGGCCAGTCGTGGCGGCCGGTCCAGACGACCTCGGCGAGCGCGCAGAGCCGGGGGAAGGTGAGGTACTCGGCGTGGGCCGCGGTGGGCACGTACTCCGTCCACAGCTGGACCTGGGAGCCGAGCACCCGGGCGGCCTCCTCCGGGCTCCAGTCCGCCGGCGCCGGGTCGTTGCCGTGGACGGCGCGCAGGTCGACGACCTCACCGGCCTGGCCGGGCGGTTCGGCGGGGCTGGCGGTCTGCGGGTAGTCGAGGTAGGTGGTGCGGTGGGGCGCCATGACGACCTCGTGGCCGCGCCGGACGGCGGTGCGCCCGTGGTCGGCGTCGCGCCAGGGCATGACGGTGAAGTACGACGGGAGGTCGGCGCCGTTCTCGGTCCAGCTCAGCGGCCGCCGGCCGGCGTCGATGAGGTGCCGGCCGACCCGCTCCATGAACCAGCCGTGGAGGGCGTCGGGACCGGGCAGTCCCTCCTCGGCGGCCCTGCGGAGGGCGGCCGGGGAGGTGTGCCACTCGGTGGTGGGGCACTCCTCGCCGCCGATGTGGACGTACGGGGACGGGAAGACGTCCATCACCTCGTCCAGGACCGTGCGGCAGAAGGCGAGGGCCTCGTCGTGGACACCGAGGATGGTGTCGCAGACGCCCCACCGGTCCCACACGTCGTAGGTGCGGCCGGGGTGGTTGCCGAGTTCGGGGTACGCGGCGAGGGCGGCCCGGACGTGACCGGGCATCTCGATCTCGGGCACCACGGTGACGCCGCGCTCCGCCGCGTAGGCGACGAGGCCGGTGAGTTCGGCCCGGGTGTACGCGCCGCCGTGCGGGTGGCCGCCGACCTCGGTGAGACGGGGGAGGGCGGCGACCGGCATCCGCCAGCCCTGGTCGTCGGTGAGGTGGAGGTGGAGGACGTTGAGCTTGTGGAGGGCGAGGAGGTCGACGTACCGCCGGAGGTAGGAGACGGGGCGGAAGCGACGGGCGACGTCGAGCATGGAGCCGCGCCAGGGGAAGCGCGGGATGTCGGTGATCTGCGCACAGGGCACCGACCAGGCCACGCCGGGGACCGGCTCCGGATGGAGGGCCTCGACGGGCAGGAGCTGGCGGAGGGTCTGGATCCCGGCGAGGAGGCCCTGCGGGCGGGCGGCCCGCAGCAGGATTCCCTCGGTGCCCACGGTCAGCCCGTACCCCTCGTCGCCGAGGCCGGTGAGGGCGCGGTCGAGGGCGAGGACGACGGAGCCGTCGGAGCGGGCGGGCAGGGGCAGGCCGGTGGCCGGCCCGAGCAGGGTGCGCAGCAGGTCGGCGGCGGCGTCCGCGCCGGGGGAGACCTTGAGGGTGGTCGTGGCGTCGAAGGTGAACCGGCCGGGGAGGACGGAGAGGTGGGTGGGCTCGGGGACGAGGCGGGGCAGCGGCATCGCGGTGCGTTATCCCTTCACGGCTCCGCCGGTCATTCCGGCGGCGACCCGGCCCTGCAGGACCAGGAAGAGGACGAGGACGGGCAGGGCGAAGAGCGTGGAGGCGGCCATGGTGGCGCCCCAGTCGGTGCCGAAGACGTTGGAGAACGAGGAGAGCCAGACCGGCAGCGTGCGGTCGTCCTGGTTCTTGATGATCAGCATGTTGGCGAAGGCGAACTCGTTCCAGGCGGTGATGAAGCCGAAGAGCGAGGTGGCGAGGAGGCCCGGGGCGAGCAGCGGCAGGGTGACGCGCCGGAAGGCCCCGGCCCGGGTGCAGCCGTCGACCTGCGCGGCCTCCTCCAGCTCCGCCGGCACGCCCGCGAGGAACGAGCGGAGCGTGACGATCGTGAAGGGCAGGGTGATCATGAAGTAGATCAGGCTGAGCGTCGCCAGCCGGTCGAGCAGGTCGGCGTCCCGGGCGATGACGTACATCGGGATCAGCAGCGCCTCCCAGGGCGCCATCTGGGCGAGGAACACCATGAGGAGGAAGCCGCGGCGGCCGCGCCAGCGCAGCCGGGCCACGGCGAAGGCGGCGGCGAGGGCGACGACGAGGGCGAGGAGGACGCAGCCGGCGGTCACGAGCAGGCTGTTGGTCCAGAACGTCCAGAAGCCGTCGGCCGCGACGGCGTGCCGGAAGTGGTCGAGGGTCACGGAGGTGGGCAGGAAGCGCGGGGTCTCGGACTGGATGTCGCGGGTCGGCCGGAACGCCGTCAGGACCATCCAGTACACCGGGAAGACGGCGACGGCGAAGACGAGGGCCGCCGCGGTGTTCAGCGGGAGCCGGCGCAGGGCGCGCGGTGTCACCGGTCGGCCTCCTGTCGGAGCAGCTGGCGGAAGTAGGCGATGAGCACGGCCATGAGGATGAGGACGGTGAGGGTGGAGACGGCCGCCCCGAGGTCGTAGCGGTGGAGGGACTGCGCGACCCGGTAGGCGTAGACGGGCAGGGTGGTCGTCGCCTCTCCCGGGCCGCCCTTGGTGACGGCCCAGATCTGCGCGAAGCAGCGGAAGACCCAGATGACTTCGAGGCAGAGGACGAGGCCGAAGACCGGACGCAGCAGCGGCAGGGTGATCGACCGAAAGATCCGGCGGCCGTCGGCGCCGTCGAGCCGGGCGGACTCGTACAGCTCCGCGGGGACGGTCAGCAGCGCCGAGTGGAGGGTGATCGCGGCGAACGGCACCGACTGCCAGACGACCAGCAGGACCAGGACCGTGAACGCGGCGGGGCCGTCGGCGAGCCAGGAGTAGCCCTCGAAGGAGGTGAACCCCAGGTGGACCAGCACCCAGTTGACCACGCCGAGCCGGGAGGCGAAGAGCCACTGGAAGACGGTCGTGGTGGCGATCACGGGGCTCGCCCACGCGAGGACGAGCCCGCTCGTCACCAGGATCCGCATCCGCCGGCCGAGGCGCTGCATCATCAGGGCGACCAGCGTACCGATCACCATGATCAGTGTGACGTTGACCAGGGTCCACCAGAAGGTGCGGCGGACGACCTCCCAGAACTCGGGGTCGGCCAGCACCGTCCGGTAGTTCCGCAGCCCCACGAAACCGGCGCCGCCGCGGATGAGTTCGCCCATGCCGAACTGCTGGAAGGAGATCAGCAGGTTCCGGACGAGGGGGTAGCCGAGGAGGAGCGCGCCGCCGAGGACGGTGGGGGCGACCAGGAGATAGGGGCGGAGCGACCCGGCGGGGCGTCTCGGGCGCCGGGGGCGGGACGCCCCGGTCGAGGGGCTCCCTCCCGCCGGCCCGGTCCCCCGTTCCGCGGGCCGGTCGGGGGCTTCCGCGGGCCGGGGGAGCCTCCTCGCGAGCCGTGGGGCCTGCCTCACGAGCCGAGGGTCCGGGTGATGCTCGCGGAGGCGGTCGCCGCGGCCCGGGCGGGGTCGGTGCCGGTGAGCACGGCGGTCATGTACTGCTTGATCGGGTTGGTGGCCTCGACGGCCGCCCACTGGGGGGAGTTCGGCGTCGCCCGGCCGCGTGCGGCGCCGGCGGCCATGGCGGCGGTGCCCTCGTCGTCCTGGATGACGCGCGCGAGGGAGGTGCGGTTGGGGACGTAGCTCATGGTCTTCGCCATGTCGGTCTGCCACTTCTCCCCGGCCAGCGCCTTGACGACCTGGTAGGCGGCGGCGGGGTGGGTGGACGCCTCGGGGACGATGAGGTCGGAGCCGCCGGTGAAGACCGCGCCGGGCCGCTCGGCGGTCCGCCCGGGCACGGGGAAGAAGCCGAGCTTGCCCTTGAGGGCGGGGTTGATCTCCTCGACGATCTTCGCTCCCCCGGGCACGGCGATGATCTGGGCGACGTCGCCCTTGGCGAGGACCTCGGCCTGCGGGGGCTTGGCCTCGTCGGAGTCCTTGGGGCCCTTGCCGAGCGCCTGGAGCCGGCGGTAGAAGTCCATGCCCGACAGTGCCTGCGGGGTGTCGAGCGCGCCCTTCCAGGCCGAACCGTCCTGGACGGCGAGGTCGCCGCCCGCCTCCCAGACGAAGCCGGAGAGGGTGTACCAGTTCTGGCCGGGCAGGTAGATGCCCTGTGTGGCACCCTTGTTGAGCTTCGCGGTGACGGCCAGCCACTCGTCCTGCGTCTTCGGGGGCGCCGTGACGCCGGCCCGGGCGAAGAGGTCCTTGTGGTAGATGACGACGCGGTTGGCCGCGTACCACGGGATGCCGTACTGCTTGCCGTCGACCTTGCCGGGTTCGGCGAGACCGGGCAGCCAGTCCGCGCCGTTCAGCTCGGCCGTGCGGTCGGTGAGGTCGCGGACGCCGCCGCTCGCGGCGTACTGCGCGACCTGGGTGTTGCCGACCTCGATGACGTCCGGGGCGTCCTTGCTGGCGAGGGCGGCCGTGACCTTCTCGCCGATGCCGTCCCACTCCTGGATCTGGATGTCGAGGTCGATGTCCTTGTGCTCGGCCTCGAAGCCGGTGCGGAAGCGGGTGAGGAAGGCGTCGGTGACGCTGTCCTTCATGATCCAGACGGTGACCTTCTCCGGTCCGCCGGAGGCCGACGGATCGTCCGTGCCGCCACAGGCGGTGGCGGTGAGGGCGACGGCCGCCGCGAGGGCGACGGAGCCGGCGAGGGGTCTTCTCTTCACGGGCACCTCGAAAGGTAGTTGACCAATTGGTCAAGTGGTCAGGTGTGTGACCAGAAGGTGGCATGGACCGAGGGAGCCGTCAATCCCCAGAAAAACATGTGCTGTTCATCGGGTCACTGGCCAACTGGTCCGGTTACTATCGCTCTTACCAGTTGACCAGTCAGGGAGAGTGGCATGAAGGACGGCTCCGCCGGCGGAGTGCTGAAACGGGAGCGGGTACGGGAACACCTGCTGGGCCTCGTCGAGGGGCTCGGACCGGGCGACGCCATCCCCTCCGAGCGCACCCTCTGTGCCTCGCTCGGCGTCTCGCGCCCCACGCTCCGGGCGGCGGTCGACGAACTCGTCGCCACCGGCCTGCTGGTGCGGGAACACGGCCGCGGCATGTTCGTCGCCCCCGCCAAGATCACCCAGCGGCTCGCCCCGGACGACTCGGCCTTCGCCGTCCCCCGCGCCTCCGGCGACTGGTCCAGCACCGTCCTGGAGTCCGCCACCATCCGCGCCGGCGCCCGCATCGGCCGCAGGCTGCGCCTCTCACCCGCCGCGGAGCTGCTCTACGTCGCCCGCCTGCGCCTCGTCGACGGCGCGCCCATGGCCATCGAGCACCTGCACATCCCCGCCGACCTGGTGGGCGCGGCACTCAGCCCGGAGGAACTGGAGGCGGGCGACCTCTACGACCACCTGCGCGAGCACCACCGGGTCCACGTCCAGGAGGCCACCCAGTCGATCGAACCCACCGTCGTCAGCGAGGCCGAGGCCGCCCTCCTCGACGTCCCGGTCCTCTCGCCCGCGCTCCTGATCGAACGCCTCACCCTCGACACCGCCGGCCGCCCCGTGGAGTACGTCCACTCGGTCTACCGCGGCGACCGCTACCGCATCGTCTCCCGTCTCGACTTCACCCGCGACGGCCTCGTGACCTCGTCGACCGAAGGGGATGCATACTGACCCGCGGGCGGACGGCGCACCGGGGAGGGCACGATGGAACTGAAGCGGGAACGGGTGCGCGCGCATCTGCTCGCCGTGATCGACGGCCGGCGCCCCGGCGACGCCATCCCCTCCGAGCGCACCCTCTGCGCCTCGCTCGGCGTCTCGCGCCCCACGCTCCGGGCGGCGGTCGACGAACTCGTCGCCACCGGCCTGCTGGTGCGGGAGCACGGCCGCGGCATGTTCGTCGCCCCCGCCAAGATCACCCAGGAGCTGGTCGCCGACGACCCCGCGGCGAGCGTCCCCCGCAGCCCCGGCACTTGGACCAGCACCGTGCTCGACCTCCGCACCGTCCGCGCCGGCGCCCGCATCGGCCGCAAACTCGCCCTCTCCCCGGCGGCCGAGCTGGTCCACGTGACCCGCCTCCGGCACGTCGACGGGGCGCCCATCGCCCTGGAGCAGCTGCACGTCCCCGCCGATCTCGTCCCCGGCCTCACCGCGGCCGACATGGAGGGCGGCTTCTACGCCCACCTCCGCGAGCGGTGCGGCGTCCGCACGGCCCACGCCGTCCAGTCCATCGAACCGACCGTGCTGAGCGAGGAGGAGGCCGCCCTCCTCGACGTGCCCGTCCTCTCGCCCGCCCTGCTCTTCGACCGCGTCACCTCCGACACCGCCGGCCGGCCCGTCGAGTACGTCCGCTCCCTCTACCGCGGCGACCGCTACCGCGTCGTCACCCGGCTCGCGCTCGCCGACGGCGCCCCCGACCACCCCGCGGCGGACGCCACCCGGGGCGGGACCTGGTGGGGCACGGTCGAGTGAACCCGGGGGGCCTGCGCCCCGGCCCCCGCACGCCGACGACCTCGTCGAGGACGCCCGCCGGCACGCGGGCCGTCACCAGGCCCGCGTCGCTGCCGCCGACCCGGTGCATGGTCCACCCCGGGGCGGACGACGCACCGTCCGCCGCCGGCCGGCCCCTCACGTTCCAGGTCCGCCGCGCACCACCACGCCCCGGGCGTCCGGACCCCTCAGCGGCCCGGGCACGGCCCCGACCCGCGGGCGGGACGGCTCCCGGCGCACATGACCCGCGCGCCCCCCTCGGCCCGCGCGGACGTGGCCGTGAGCAGCGCCGCGTGCACCTCGCCCGCCAGCGCCACCGGGTCGCCGGTGGGTTCCGTCGGATACGTCCCGTGGCTCCTGGCCCAGGCGTCCTCCCTCGCGAACCAGTCGACGGGCTCCGGCGCCGTGCCCGTCACCAGGGCACGGTCGAGACCTGCGAAGTAGGCGTCCCAGCGGGGCGCGTAGAAGTCCCGGACCAGTCCGTCCCACTCGCGGTTGGCGTAGTCGTGCAGCCCGCCGTTCTCGCTCGGCACCCGACCGCCCCAGGTGGTGAGGATCGAGCGGGCGTCGTACTCCAGCCGGTCACGCTCGGCGGGGTCGCCGCCCCACGACCTCGCGCCGGCCAGCCAGGGGCCGAGCAGGAAGCGCCGGTCGGAGCCGACCAGCCGCCCGAGCAGGTCCTCGTCCGCGCCCCACTCCCGCACCAGCGACCGGAACGTCTCCAGCTCCCCGGCCTCGTACGCGCTCCTGATCCGCGGCAGCAGGACCCGGGCGCGGTTGGTGAGCGCCTGCCGTGCCACGTCCACCACGTCGAAGCGGTACGCGTCGGTGGTCCGCAGCGCGGGCGCCACGCGCAGCAGCTCGGACAGCGCCCGCTCCACGGTCTCCGGGTCGTAGCGCATGGCCGTCGGGCTCCACCGCGCCGCCCGCGCGGTCGTCAGGCTCGGACGCGCGGTGAAGAGGCTGTCCTGCGGCTCGCTCCACGTGCCGGAGAGCCCGCTGTACGGGCCGGTCCGCAGCTGCTCCCAGGCGGCGGCCGCATGCGGGTCGGCACCGCCGTAGCGCCGGGCGGCGTAGGCGGCGAACCACTCACGCCGGTCGACCGGGCCGGGCTGCCAGGCGAGTTCGGAGAACAGGTCGAACGCGGCGGGGTTCCCGCCGGTGGCCTCCGGCAGCCAGGCGATGCCGGCCAGTGCGCTGTCGGGCTTCGCCAGCCACGTGTGGAAGCGGCTCGTCCACACCCCCGTGTTGGCGCCGATCGTGGTGTGTCCGCCGAAGTTCGCGATCGACCCGAAGGCGTACGGCGTGCCGCCCCACTGCGTCTCCCGGTCGAGGCCGTCGTACCGGTCGGAGAGCCCGTCGACGATCAGCACCCGGCTGCGGTCCACCCCGCTCAGCAGCGTGGGGCCCGGGTTGTCCTGCCAGCCGAGCATCACCCACACCGCCCCGGGGTGCGCCGCGTCCAGCGCCCGCTGGACGGCGCCGGCGGCCGCGGCGACGTCGACGGACCCCGCGCTGCCGCCCTCGTGCAGCAGGTCCATCTTGACCATGGTGGTCGCGCCGAACCGCTGCCGTTGGGCCCGGTAGTACGCCGCCGCCAGCCGGGCGAACACCGGGCCGGTCGGATCGAGCCAGTCGGGCCGGTCGAACCCGACCCACTTGCCCTGCGGCACCGTCACCGCGCCCGGGTTGCGGGCCGCGAACCCCGGCGGCACCGTGCCGAAGAAGCCCGGCAGCACCGGCGTCATGCCGAGCGCACGCAGATGCCGTGCGATCCGGCTCCCCAGGGCCGCGCGCGCCTCGATCAGCTGCTCGGACACCGGCTCCGGGAACGCCGACAGGTTCTGCAGCAGCCACCACGCCTGGTGGGCGGGTGCGGGGATCCAGCGGCGCAGCTCCGCGGCGTCGTATCCGAACTGCTGGAGCGCCTGGTGGTACGGGTACTCCGCGCCGGTCGGCACGAAGACCTCGTTCACGCCGTGCAGCGCCATCACGTCGATGTCGTGCCGGTAGGCGTCGAAGTCGCGGTAGGCGCCGGAGTACCCCTCGTCCGTGTCGTTGAGGGCGTAGCGGTGGCGCACGGTCGCGGACCGGGTGAGGGTGCCGGACACCCCCGGCAGCGTGGCGGGCAGCCGTGCCACGCTCTCGCCGGGCCACCCGATGTCGACACCGGCGACCCGCTCCAGGTACCAGCCCACCCCGGCGAGCAGCGTCGCCGGGGACGTGCCCCGCACCTCGACGGCGCCGGGCTCCCCGGAGACGGAGAAGGAGGCCCCCTCGGGCGGCTCCTCGACCGGGATCAGAGTGAACTGCTCCGCGCTGGAGGGCAGCAGGCGCTCCAGCGCCTCGCGGGCGGGTGTGGTGTCGAAGGCCGACGTGGCGGCGGACGCCGACGATCCGCGCGCGGGCAGAGCCCCGGGCGCGGTCGCGGTCACGGCGGCGAGGACCGCGACGGCGAGGGTCGTGCGGCAACGAAGAAGGGGGCGCGTGCCCATCAGGCTCCCTGCTCGAAGAGGACGGACGTCGGCGCCCACTCTCCGACGCGCCGGCCCCCGGAGTCCGCACGCCGAGCCGGGAGCCGCCGCGGCTCATCCTCGCGGGTGCACGGCTCTCACCAGGCGCGTCACACCACCTCTCGCACGGATGTGCCCCACGCCGGAACGCGGTCCGACGCGGTCCGACGCGGGGCCCGGGCGGACGGGGCGCTTCTCCCCGGCCCGGCGGGCGGGGCCGGGAAGAAGCGCCCCGTCAGCGCAGGTCCGCCGCCGTGGTGGCGTCCTCCGAGGGGCGGACGTCGCCCTCCGCGTCGTCGAGGAAGCCGCCGGACTGGTGCTGCCAGAGCCTGGCGTACGCGCCCTTGGCGTCCAGCAGTTCCTGGTGCGAGCCCTGCTCGACGATCCGGCCCCGGTCGAGGACGACGAGGCGGTCCATCGTCGCGACGGTGCTGAGCCGGTGCGCCACCACCAGCGCCGTCCGTCCCTCCATCAGCCGCCAGAGCGCGTCCTGGACGAGGATCTCGCTCTCCGAGTCCAGCGCGCTGGTCGCCTCGTCCAGGAGCAGGATCGGCGCGTCCCGCAGGATGGCCCGGGCGAGGGCGACCCGCTGCCGCTGGCCTCCGGACAGCTTCACCCCCCGCTCGCCGACCATCGTGGCGAACCCGTCCGGCAGCCCGTCGGCGAACTCCGTGACGTGCGCGGCCTCCGCGGCCCGCCGGATCTCGGCCTCGGTGGCGTCCGGCCGGGCGAACGCGATGTTGTCCCGCAGCGTGCGGTGGAACATCACCGGGTCCTGGGGCACGTAGGCGATCAGGCCGCGGAGGTCGGCCTGGCGCATCCTGCTGATGTCCTGTCCGCCGACGAGGATCCGGCCGCCTTCGATGTCCGTCATCCGCAGCAGCAGCCGTGTCAGCGTCGTCTTGCCGCCGCCGGACCGCCCGACCAGCCCGATCCGCGCCCCGCTCGGCACGTCCAGGTCGAGCCCCTCGAACAGCGGCTTGGCACCGCCGTGGGCGAAGGTCACGCCGTCGAAGCGGACGTCGGACGGACGCCCCACGAGCGGCTCCGGGCGGTCGGCGTCGCGGACCGTCGGCGGGTCGACGAGCAGCTCGGTGAACTGCGCCGCCTCGGTCATCGAGCTCTCCAGACGGCGGTAGATCTGGTTGAACTCGAACATGATGCGGGTGGCGTTCGCGTAGTAGGTGAAGGCCACGATGACCGCCTCCACCCCGTGGTCCGCCCCGCCGAGCCCCAGTGCGAGCACCAGGCCGAGGACGTTGGTGAGCACCGACATCGGCGCGACCAGCGTGTCGATCCGGAGATTGCCGTAGTCCCAGGAGCGCAGGGTGAGCCGCCGGGACTCCGCCACGCGGGAGCGGTGCTCGGCGGCCTCCCGGTCCTCGGCGGCGAACGCCCGGACCGTGTCCATGTTCATCAGGCTGTCGGCGACGTGCCCCGACACCCGGGCGATGGCCTGTTCGCGCTGCGCGACGAGGGCCTGACGGCGGCGGATCAGCGGCGCCGCGACGAGTCCGGTGACCGCGATCATCGTCAGGAGGCCGACGACGAGCAGGGGGTCGTACTGCCACAGCACCACCGAGGCGAACAGCAGCGGCAGGAAGCTTCCCATCACCGAGAACGTCAGCGTGTCGACGAACTCCTCGAAGCGGGAGGCGTAGCTCAGCACCCGCTTGGTCAGCGAGCCGGCGAAGTTGTCGTGGAAGAAGGCCGCGTCCTTGGCGAACAGCTCGTCCATGCCCGTCACGTAGAGGTGCTCGATGCCGCGCGCGTCGACCCGGTTCAGGCAGTGCAGCCCGAGCCGCCACAGCGCCTCCGCGGCGAGCAGCACGCCGGCGAACAGCAGGATGTAGGGCAGCATCGCACCGAGGGCGTCGGCGTCGCCGCCGTCCCCGGCGATCCGGCCGACGAGCTTGGCGACGACCAGCGGCGCGATGTAGTGGATCCCGATGTTGCCCAGCGCCGGCAGCAGCATCGCCGGCAGCGTCAGCCACCGGAGGCGGACCAGTTCCCGTGTGTAGGAGCGAAGTGCGAGGAGGACCGAACCCTTGCTCGGTAATCCTTCGTGCGATTCAGGTGATCCCATACCCAACCCAGTGTTGTCTTACCGAAAGGTGAGCAAACGGATTCTCCCGTGCCGCTGCCCACGGGGTCCACGTGTTTTCTTCCGCCCCCGGCGCGTGGCCCCGGGGCCACCGACCTCCGGCACACCGCCGCCGGTGCGACGGAGAGCGCCAGGCCAACTCCCGTGACACGCAAGGGGCGTACGGCCGGTGGAGCGAGGCGGGTCGCTACGGTGGCGGCATGACCCACACCGAGTTCTGGACGTCGCCCCCGGACCGCCCCGTCCGGGGGAGCGGCACCTTCACGATCACCGTCCTGGAGCCGCCCTTCGACGTGACCGCCACCGAACTCCCTCCGCACGACCCCGTCCGGGCGCGCCGCTTCGCCGAGGAGTTCCCTACCGTGGACGCCGTCCTGGGCGAGCTGCCGGGCCGGCCGGCGGCGGAGTCGCCGTACCTGGAGACGCGGTCCGACCTGGAGCTGATCCGGGTCGGCTGCTGGGGGAACGTCACCGCCGTCTCCGACCCCGCCTTCGTGGACAACGGCAACGACGAACCGCTCCTGGCGCTCACGGAGGAGCTGCGGCGGCGCCACCCGCACGCCCGGATCGTCGGCCGGGCCGAGGTGGACTGCGGGGAGGCCCACACCGAGGACGTCATCCGGCTCCCCGGCGGCCCGCTGTTCCACGCGTCCGGCTGGCCCACCATGGACCCGTGGAAGCTCACCGGCGACCCGCACGCCCTCGTCGAGGCGCTCGGCATCCCCGACGGCGTCCTGGAGGACCTCGGCCTCGACCTGGACGAGGAACCGGAGGACGTCGAGTGGAAGGCCCTCGTCGCCCTCGGACTCGGGCAGGCCGACCCGTGGGCGTGGCCCCACCTGCAGACCTCGGTGTTCCGGGTGCGCCACACCGAGGCGTACACACTGACGATGGAAGAGCTCTGGTTCATCGACGGCTGAAGCCGTCGGCGGCCGCCCCGAACCTGCGGAGTGTCCTCCGTCCCGACCCCCAACCCACAAAAGATTCACGGAAGTTCACGGACCCACCCGAACAAATGCCGGGGTTCGCGCGCTGCGCCGCGCAACGATGGAGGCTTACGCGGCGCTTACGTCACGGGGGCCTCAAGCGCCGCCCCACACCCCCTCTGCGCCCCCATGCCGACGAGGGAAGACCAGCACCTTGAACGGATCCATACCCGCCTCGCGCGGATGGCGGCTGATCGGCCGCCTGGCGGCGGCCTGCGGCCTCGCCGGGGCGATGACCCTGACCGGCCTGCCCGGCTCCGGCCTCGACTCCGCGAGCGCCGCGCCCACCAGTGTCAAGATCGGCGGGCAGCGGTGCGACACCAAGCACCTCGGCCGCCCGTACACCACCACGCCGCGCAACTCCGGTTTCCCCGACGACCCCACCGGCAACTTCGCCACGTGGGCAGGAGACCCGAAGAACTACAACTTCGCCCTGCCGGGCCAGGCGTACGACGGCCTCGGCGCGCCCACCGAGGCGCAGAAGACCCGGGCCCGCTCCCAGGACCCGGACCCGAAGAAGAACTACGACAAGTGGGCGAAGATCGCCGCCGCTTCGGGCAAACCCTCCGACAAGGCGATGGAGATCTACGCCCGCTACCTCGCCAACAAGGAGGGTCTCTCCTTCAGGCACTGGTTCGACAAGCGGTACATCCGCAACGAGACCAACAACCACAAGGGCTCGGCGTTCGAGCGGCGCCTCGTCCAGGACTTCCGGCTCGTCGGCCCCGACTGGCTGTGCGAGGTCAAGGTCGAGGTCTTCGACGAGAACGGCAGGAAGATCGCCGAACGGCGATACGACGCCTACAACCAGAAGACCAAGGAGTTCAACGAGTTCAAGTCGAACTCCAAGCTCCGCAACGACCAGCTCCGGGTCGACCGGATGATCGCCGAGGTCAAGAAGGACCACACCTTCCGCTTCAACGGCGGCAAGACCTTCACCCCCACGGAGCGCGCGAAGATCGACCGCTTCAACCGCGAACTGGAGCAGTCGCGCGGCAAGCCCAACCAGGTGCGCGGCTTCCAGCGCCAGTACAACGCCATCCCGCAGACCAAGCCCATCCGCGGCTACTCGCAGTACGACAAGTGGTTCGCCCCCGGCTGCGCCGGAGCGACCGCCCAGGCGGCTGCCGCGAGTTCCTGCGGCACCCGCGGCCCGGCCAACGACCGGATCAAGGGCTCCGGCCGCACCCTCGACGAGGCCCGGCGCATCCAGGCCGAGGCGCGCCGCTTCGACACCCGCGGCACGCTTCCCCGGGGCGGCCCGGGCGGGATCGACTTCACCACCCTCGAACTGCGCTTCGTCGGGGGCCTGGAGAAGGGCAAGGGGATGGCCTACTCGATGAAGGCCGACCTCATGCCCGACCCGGACGAGACCCCGGGCTTCGGCGGCGAGGCGAAGATGACCATGGCCTCCGACGCGCTGTTCACCTGGCTGGCGCTGACCCCCGACCGGATGTGGGTCAACCTCAACCCGGACCAGCCGGAGACCATCATGGACAAGGAGTTCGCCAAGACCGACGCCGGCCGCGTCCTGCTCCAGGCCGACATGGAGATGAAGCGTGACTACGGCCGCGCCATGGATCCCCGGACGGATGTCGGCGACCGCTTCTGGGACTCCCTCCCGCGCAGGAACGGCTTCCCGTGCCTGCACTCCGGCCGGTACTGGATCGAGCCCGAGCCCGCCCAGGTCCGCGAGCAGGACGGCGGCCTCTACATCCTCGACGCCCCGCTCGACGTGAAGTCCGTCCCCCAGGACTACGACACCCCCGGCCCCGGCGGCGAGGGCTGCGACCTCACCGAGGCCGAGATCAAGCAGGGGCAGGCAAGCATCGACACCCTGCTGACCCCGATCGTGAAGAAGCTCGTCAACGAGTCGCCGAAATACGCCGACCTGCGCCGCGTCTACACCTCCCGCGTCGCCGCCGAGTGGATCCGGCAGCAGGACGCCCGCAAGGCGTCCGACTTCCGCCCCCTCATCGACAGCAACGACGTCTCCCGCTGGCCGCTGCGCGCGCCCAACGCCGACTGGGACAAGAAGACCGTCTTCGACGAGATGGTGAAGTCCTTCAAGGAGGGCGACTTCAGGTACGAGCTCAAGTACGGCAATGAGGTGGCCGTCTACATGATCGGCGGCGTGGACTTCACCAAGGCGCCGAAGCAGAACATCTCCCGCACCCGCTTCCAGGTCGAGAACCGCACGCTGGACACCACCACCCGGACGTCCCTGCAGTCGGACGACACCTCCTACCGCGACACCGACATCTCCTACGCGGGCGGCGACGCGTCCGGCGACACCTCGGGCGGCGACGACGACCCGACGCCCACACCGACGCCCCGCCCCACCACGCCGCAGCCGACCGACACCCCGACCACTCCGGGACCGTCCCCGTCCACCCCGGGTACCGTCCCCACCACCCCACCGGCCCACGACCCGGACGGCGGGCTCGCCGACACCGGTTCCGACACCCCCGTCGGTCTCCTCGTCACCGTCGCCGCCGCCCTCGCGGCCGTCGGCGGCGCGCTGACCTGGTGGATGCGGCGCCGGCGCGGACCCTCCGCTCCCTGACACCCGCGGAACCGAGTCCGTCCCACACCACGAGGCCCCGCTCCCCGCACCCGGGGGGCGGGGCCCCGTCGCACCCGCCCCGGCGCGTGCAGCAGACTCGCCCCCGACATCACCAGGACGGAGACGGGGAGCAACGACCTGCGTGTGGTGCTGACGACGTACGGGTCGCGGGGGAGCGCCGAACCGATGGCGGCCCTCGCTGCGCGACTGCGGGAACTCGGCGCGGAGGCACGGGTGTGCGCACCGCTGGCCTCCGGCGTCAGGGCCCGCGCCGAGGAGGTGGCGCCCACCCTCCGCACCGACGGGACCACCGTCGCCGCCGAGCTCCTCTTCGCCGGCACGGACTGACGGCGTCACCCGGTCCCGCGCCCACCGCGCGGGACCCGTGTAGGCGGGTGTGCCCCGAGGCGTACCGCCCGTCGCCCGGCCCGTGGGTCAGCTGCCGTCGAAGAGGTCGGACGGACGCGTCGGCGTCAGCGTCACGTGGTCGAACGTGACGACGCAGCCGTCACCGACCGGGGACTGGACCGTGAGGCCCACCCGCAGGTCGGGAGCGGGCCCCAGGCCGAACTGGCGGACCAGGCGCCAGGAACGGCCGTCCGAGGAGGAGTGGAAGGCGAAGCCGTCGCCGACGCGGCTGATCCGCAGCCAGGCCGCCGCCGGATCGAGCGGCTGCCCCACCGCGTCGTCCGAGAGGCCCCGGGTCACGACCGAGTACACCGCGGGCCGGCCTTCCGGCGCCTGCTCGAAGGTGAGCTTCGCCCACACGTCCGGCGCGGAACGGACCAGGAGGCCGCCCGCGTCCCACGGCGCCCGGAACCCGACCCGGAGGCGGGCCGAGAACTGCCAGTCGCCGGGTGGCGGGGTGAGGAGGGCGCGCGCCGCGTCGTCCCGGACGTCGCCGGTCATCGGGTCGGTGAAGACGTCGGTGCCCGCGTGCGCCTCCACCGTCAGCACATCGGCGTCGACGGCGAGGGCGGCAGGGGCCACGGTCCAGTTCCGGCGGTCCATCAGAGGGGTCGCGAACGTCATGGCGACCACCCTGCCGACGCCGTGGCCCGCGCTCAAGAAGCCGCCACGAAGATCCAACAAGTGCCGCGAAAGTCCAGGCTTCCGCGCCGCCGGAACCGCGGCGCGCGCACCCGGTCGGGCGAAGGCCCCGCCCCGGGGGGACGCATGACGGCGACAATCTTTGTAAGAAGATCGGATTGATGGGTGTAGGGACGGGTGAGATGGGGGAAGACGCGTGTGGGCGCCCGTGAAGGAGCGCCCCGGGGGCCCGACACCGGGCCGCTGCTGAATTGACCAGAGGAACGAGCATGGCCAGCGGCACTGTGAAGTGGTTCAACTCCGAGAAGGGGTTCGGTTTCATCGCCCAGGACGGCGGCGGCCCGGACGTCTTCGCCCACTACTCCAACATCTCGGGCAACGGCTACCGCGAGCTGACGGAGGGCGAGGCCGTCACCTTCGACATCACGCAGGGCCAGAAGGGCCCGCAGGCCGAGAACATCGTCCGCGGCTGAGCTCGGGTCACACCTTTTTCCGACGGCGCCCGCACCCCGTGCGGGCGCCGTCGGCATGCCCGGACCGGGCGAGGACACCGCCCCGGACCCGGGCGCGTCACGGACCGGACGCCCCGCCCGCACCCGGCGGGGGCCGGAGTCGGAGGACGACGAGCGCGGTGTCGTCCGTGCTGCCGGCCGGCGGCAGCAGACTGCCGAGGAGGAGGTCGGCCAGCGCGTCGGGGGAGGCGGTGTGGTGCCGCGCGAGGGCGCCGGTGAGCCGGGCGAGACCGGTGTCGATGTCCTCGTGACGGCGCTCGACGAGACCGTCGGAGTAGAGCACGAGCACCGAGCCGTCCGAGAAGCCGGTACGGGCCTGGGGCCGTGCCGCGTGCTCGGGCCGGGCGCCGAGCGGCGGGTCGGTCGCCCCGTCGAGCAGGACCACCGTGCCGTCGGGATGGCACAGGACCGGCGGGGGATGCCCGGCACTGCTGTACGTGAGCGTGCGGCCGCTCCAGTCGATGAAGACGGACACGGCCGTCGTGGACTCCGCGCCCGAGGTGTCGCGGGCGTACAGGTCCAGCACGTCCAGCGCCTGCGCGGGACCGCCGGCCGCCCGCGACGCGGCCGACAGGGCGCTGCGCAGCTGCCCCATCACCCCCGCGGCCCGCAGCCCGTGCCCGACGACGTCGCCGACGGCGACCGCCGTCCGCCCGGGCAGGTCCACCAGGTCGTACCAGTCGCCACAGACGTTCAGCGCGCCGGTCGCGGGCCGGTAGCGCACCGCCGCGTGGTGCCGTCCCAGCGGCCGTGGCGTGGGCAGCATCGCCTCCTGGAGGTGGAGGGCCACCTCCCGCTCCCGGGCGTGCGCGCGCCGCAGCCGCTCGTTGACCTCCTGCAGCTCCCGGGCACGGCTGTACAGCTCCGATTCGAGGACCTGCGCCCGGCCGCCGTCCCCGTCGTCGCCCCTGGCCCGGATGAGCTCGGTGACCTCCTCGACCCGGTGCACCAGCAGCGCCACGGACCCGTCGGACGCCAGCACGGGTGAGTTCACCGGACTCCAGTACCGCTCCCGCCACTCGCCCGGCCGCTCCTGGCTCTCGACGTCGTAGCGCTGCAGCGCCATGCTGTCGCGCACCCCGGTGGAGACGACGCGCTCCAGCGACGACCTGAGGTGGCGCATCCCGTTCGCCGTCGAGTCCCCCGGATTGTCGGGGAACACGTCGAAGAGGTAGTGGCCGATGACCTGCTCCCGGGTGCGGCCGGAGATGGACAGGTACTCCTCGTTCACGTCCACGTAGACGAGGTCCGGCGTCAGCAGGGCCACCGCGCTCGGGGTGGCCTGGAAGGCCGCCCGATAGTCGATCCCAGGTCCTTTCACCGTCCCACCTGTCCCGCGTGCTGCCCTGGGGGGTGTCCCGCCGACCGGGCCGGACGTCCCCTACGGCCCTGAGGCTGACCCCCAGCCTAGGCCGGGACGTGTGCGACGGCCTCCGGAAACGGGCCGTCCGGGTCCGGGGCGGGAGGCCCGGAACGGGACGGGCGAGGCGGCGGGTGCGCCGCTCAGCTCCGTGGCGCCGGCGCGTCCCACACCCGTACGGCGTCCCGGGACTCGGACAGGGTCGACCAGCAGCCGTCCCCGAGCGCCATGGGCTCCCCGACGGCCGGCACGGGGTAGTCGACCGGCAGCACGGCGTCCGGCCTGGTGGTGTCGACGAACCAGTGACGGTGCCGGCCCCAGTCCTCGTCGCTCTCCACGGTCGAGGCGATCAGGTGCGTCTCGTCGACGAAGCCGCCGGCCCAGTCCCAGTAGACGGGCGCCTCGTCGTCCTCGTCCTCGTCGCCGGACGGCGCCGGCGCCCCGGGGTGCCGGGGGACGGCCGACGCGGCCTCCCACCCAACGACCTCCGGCAGCCCTCCCCGCGTGTCCCGCACGGCGAGGGAGTCCTGGTCGTGGGAGACGGTCATGAGCCGGTCGCCGCAGGGGCTCACGCCCATCGGGCAGAGGTCGTCCTCCAGGTACACGACCTCCAGCGCCCGTCCGTCCCACCGGCCCCAGCGCAGCGGCGCCCCGTCCTGCCCCTCTCCGATGCCGAGTCCCATCTGGCCGGGGTCGGTCGGGTGGGCGAGGTGGAAGCTGCCGGCCGCCGCGGCCCGGGCGTCGGCGCGCGCGAGGACCCGCCCGTCGACGGCGTCGAGCAGCAGCCACTCGTCGACGGCCTCCGGCATCGGCGCGCCGCCGGCCAGGGGCCCGCGCACATGGGTCCAGACGAGCGTGCCGTCGGCGGAGAAACCCGCCGAGCCGCTGTCGGGGTGGCGGTGGCCGGGCTGGTCGGCGTACTCCTCGTACGCCCCGTGCGTCTCCTCGCACGGGCCGGACCAGCAGCTGTGCCGCACCTCCCAGCGGGTCGCCCCCGACGGCTCCACCGCACGCACGGCGTGGACGCCGGCGAACACCGCGAGCCCCGCGTCGGGCGCGACCGCGAAGGTGCCGCGGCGGCGGGGCCACGGCGCCGGGAAGCGGACCGGGGACGCGGGACGGACGCGGAAGTCGTCGTCGAGCGCCTGCGCGACGACCTCCTCGTCGCTCCTTTGCACGACCATCCGGTGCCCCGGCCGTCCCGTGATCTCCGGGGGAGCGGTCCCGGACGCGGACAGCGGAGCGGGAACGGTGGCACGGAGCCGGGCACGGACGGACACGTCGATCTCCCTGGGCGGTGAACTGCGCGCACCCTACGGCATGCATCGGACATCGGACATCGGGCCCCGGGGACGGGAAGCGAGGGAGCGTGACGTGAGCGGCGGCCCGAGGAAGGCTCGCGGGCGGGCCCGGAGGCGCCCGCCGTCGGCTCGGTGCCGGTCGGGCGGGTGTTCGGCCGTTCGTCGTGGCGAGTGGTTCCGTCGCGCGGTGCGCCACCCCGGCGCGGGGCGGCGCGTTGGGGTAGCCGTGACGCCCGGTGCAGTGACGGTTCTGCAAGCGGGACCTGCGCGTTTCCGCACCGATCCGTCGACCCCGGCGGGGCGGCGGCGACCCCGGGCACGAGCGAAGACCTGGAGAGTGGGCAGTGCCGGAGAAGTGGACCCACGGCGAGCGGTACGACGCCGGGCACGCGGCGGGACACCCCGGCGGCCCCGTCCCGGCCGGACGCGACCGCGACCTCGCGGCGCTCCGGGACGCCGTCGCCGGGCACCGCCTGGTCACCCTGACGGGAGCGGTGGGCACCGGCAAGAGCCGGCTCGCCCAGGCGGCCGCCGCCGTCCTCGGGCAAGCACCCTGGCCGACGACCGTACGGGTGCGCTGGCACGACGGAGTCCCCGTCGGGCGCCGCGCGCTGACGGCGAGGCTCCTCCGCTCCCTGGGCGCCGCCGGCCCGGGGCCGGACCGGGCCGGCACGGACCTCGCGGCCGTCGTCGAGGCCCTCCCGCCCGGTGACCTCCTGCTCCTCCTGGACGACGTCGACCCCGTGCACGACGAGTGCGTCGGGCTCGTCCAGGCCCTCCTGATGGCACGGCCGCGGCTGCGCATCCTGGTGACCGCCCGCAGACCCCTCGGACTCGGGGACGAGAAGGTCCTGCGCCTCGGGCCCCTGCCCGTGGAGACGACCGGGACGGCACCGGGCCCCTCTCCCGCCGCGGCCTTCCTCCTCGCCCGGGCGCGCGAGCGGGGATGGCGCGGCGAGGACCCCGACCCGGCGGTCGTCACCCGCGTGTGCCGGCTGCTCGAAGGGGTGCCGCTGGCCCTGGAACTCGCCGCGGGCCGGCTTGAGGAGTGGACGATGGAGGAACTGGCCGACCAGGTCGCCGCCGACCAGTGCCGGCTGGCCGACCCCGCCCCGCCGCTGCGGCGGCACCGCTCCCTGCGCAGCGCCGTCGGGGCCGTCCACGCCCTCTGCCCGCCGGCACCGCGACGGACCTGGCGCCGCCTCAGTGTCTTCGAAGGCCCGTTCACCGAGTCGGCCGCGGCGTTCGTGTGTGCCGGCACCGGCCTCGCGCCGCACGAAGTCGCCCCGGCCCTCGCGCTGTTGAGCGCCGTCGGCGTCCTCCAGGCGCTCGGCGACCCGGGCGGACCGCACCGGCCCCGCTACCGCATGACCCGCGCGGCCCGCGACTTCGGAAGCGAGCGGCTCGGCGCGGCCGGCGAACTCCAGGTCACCCGCGACCGCCACGCCGTCCACTTCCGAGGCGTCGCGGCCGTCGCCGAGACCCTCTGGAACACCGGCCTCCAACGCCAGGCCGTGCAGACCGTCCAGGACGAACACGACGACCTGACCACCCTCCTACGACACGCGGCGGGTCGGGCCGACCTCGCCGAGAGCGCGGTGGAGACGATGCTCCACCTCTGGTTCTGGTGGGCGGTCCATGACCACGCCGCGGAAGGCAGGGCCCATCTGCGCGCCCTGCTGCCCCTCCTCCCCGCCGACAGCGGTGTCCTGGCCCACGGCCGGTGGCTCGCGGCCTGGCTCGGCGCCGCCGCCGACCCCCCGGAGGCACGCGACCTCCTGGATCTGGCATGGCCGGTCGCCGTCCTCGACGGCGACGACGCCCTCGTCGGCCGCATCGCCCACGTCCACGGCACCCTGGCCTGGCAGCGACGGGACCTGGAGGCCGCGGCCGCCCACTACCGCCTCGCCGCGGACACCGTGCCCACCGGCACGCCCGGAGGACCGCCTCCCACCGTCAGCCTCGCCGCCCTCTCCGTGGTCCAGGCCCACCGCTCGCCTGCCGTCGCCGCCACGACCGCCCGCCAGGCGCTCGCCCAGCGCACCGGGCAGAGTGACGCCTGGGCCACGGCCCTGGCCCACTACGCCCACGCCTTCGCCGACCACCGCGCCGGCCACCACGGCCGCGCCCGCCACCGGGCGTGCCACGCCCTGGCACAGCTCGAAGCCCAGCTCGACGCCCCGCAGGCCCGCACCGCCCTGCGCCGCCTCCTCGCCGCACTCGGCCCCGCCGCGGTTCCCGGCGACGGCGCATCCGTACCGCCCCGCCGCACGTCCCTGCCGACACCCCGGGACGGGACAGGGACGACGGCGGCGAGCCCGGCCCGGCGGTGACAGGATCGGGCGGAGGACCGGAGCCCGGCCGAGGGCCCGACAGAAAGCAGGTGGACCGTGCCCGCTGCCGAGGACTACCCGGTGCGGGCCGCCGCGGGGGCCCGCACCCTCCACGACCTCGACGCGCGCCTGGTGTCGTGCCGGGCCTGCCCCCGTCTCGTCGCATGGCGCGAGGAGACCGCCCGGGCCGGGCGTCCGGCCTTCCGCGGCTGGGACTACTGGGCCCGGCCCGTCCCCGGTTTCGGGCCCGCCGACGCAGCCCTGACGATCACGGGCCTGGCTCCCGCCGCGCACGGCGCGAACCGGACCGGCCGCATGTTCACCGGCGACCGCTCCGGCGACCTCCTCTTCGCCACGCTGCACGAGCTGGGCCTCGCCTCCCAGGCCACGGCCACGCACCGGGACGACGGTCTGGAGCTCTACGGCGTCCGCGTCACCTCACCGGTCCACTGCGCGCCGCCCGCCAACCGCCCCACGACCGCGGAACGGGACACCTGCCGCCCGTGGCCGGCCCGCGAACTGAGCCTGCTGCGCCCGACCACCCGCGCCGTCGTCGTCCTCGGCGCCTTCGGCTGGCACGCCGCGCTTCCGGCGCTGGAGCAAGCCGGCTGGACCGTGCCCCGGCCGCGTCCCGTCTTCGGCCACGGCGTCCGTACGACCCTCACCCCGACGGACGGCGCGGGCCCTCCAGCGGCCTTGTTCGGCAGCTACCACGTCAGCCAGCGCAACGTCTTCACGGGACGGCTCACCCCGCGCATGCTCCGCGACCTGCTCGCCGAGGCCGCCCACGCGGCCGGCCTCCCCGTCGCCCCGCCGGCCGGGACCTGACGCCCCGCCGACCGGCACGTGCCCCCGGCGACCGCGCCGGACCGCCGCCGCGGATCCTCCCGCAGGCGGCGGCCCGGCACCCCTCCCGGGGCCGCCCGCGCCGCTCCCGATGCGCGGGCCCGCGGCTCAGCGCGGCAGAGCCGCCGCGTACGTCTCCACGGCGTCCCGCTGGTACTCCGCGAGGCCCGGCGCGATCGACTCGTACGCCGCCCGCCACTGCGCGTTGTCCACACAGGAACGGCCGAAGGCGGCGTACTCCGCGGCCGAGACGGCGCGCAGCTCCGACAGGGCCCGGTACTGGGCGTCGACCTGCACCTGGACCGGCCCCGCGTCGGCCGGCAGGCCCTCCGCCATGAGCTCGGCGAGCCGGACCATCCAGGCCGTCCGCTCGCGCTGCCCCGCCTCCACGTCCTGCCGGGTCATGGAGGCGACCCTGAGGGTGACCACCTCGGCGTGCTCGGGGAAGTCGCGCAGGGCCTCCGCGTACAGCGAGGGCCGTACGCCCTTGAAGAGGTTCTCCGGGCGGTTGATCTCGATCATCTCCGTGCCGTCCTTTCCGGAACGTTCCCGTGCGGCGATCGTGCGGGCGACGGAGCCGGCCAGGGCGTCGAGCCGGTCGCGCTCGGCGATCAGCCGTGCGTGATGGCCCCGCAGGGCCTCCGTCTCGTCGACCTGGGAAGCCAGGATCCGGCCGATCTCGGGCAGACCCACACCCAGCTCGCGCAGGACGAGGATCTGCTGGAGGCGCAGGAGCTGGCGCCCCTCGTAGTAGCGGAGCCCGCCCCCGCCGACCCGGGCCGGAGACAGCAGCCCGATCTCGTCGTAGTGCCGAAGGGTCCGGGCGGTCACCCCCGACATCCGGGCGACCTCCGAGATCGGCCAGTCCAACGCCGCCACCCCCACGATGTCGTCACCGGGCCGGTCTTTCCGGCCCTGGTCAGGACGGTAGAAGCTGCCGCAGGGGCAACTTCAACCCCAGCATGCCAAGGACGGACCCCGCAGGGGTCCGAAAGCGCCGAGCGGCGGAGCCGTCAGCGGTCCCGGAGGGAGTGGAGCCGGGCGGCCTGCCGGGTCAGGTGGTCGCGTTCGGCGAGGTTCGGCGCCTTGAGCGCCGCCTCCGCGTACAACCGGGCGGCCGTCTCCCGATCGCCGTCCCGCTCGTGCAGGTAGGCCGCCACGGCCGTGTGACGCGGGAGGGAGTCGTCCAGCGCGGCGAGCGCCGCCAGACCGGCGCGCGGGCCGTCGGCCTCCCCGACCGCGACCGCGCGGTTCAGCCGGACGACCGGGCTGTCGGTCAGGCGGACGAGTTCGTCGTACCACTCGACGATCTGCACCCAGTCCGTCTCCTCGGCGGTGCGCGCGTCGGCGTGCAGCGCCGCCACGGCGGCCTGGGCCTGGAACTCGCCCAGCCGGTCGCGCGCGAGGGCCGCCTGAAGGACCTCGACGCCCTCGGCGATCGCGGCCGTGTCCCACCGGGCGCGGTCCTGCTGCGCGAGCGGCACCAGACCGCCGTCCGGCGCGGTCCGCGCGGCGCGCCGCGCGTGGTGCAGCAGCATCAGGGCGAGCAGCCCCGCCACCTCCGGATGGTCGATCGCGGCAGCCAGCTGCCGGGTGAGCCTGATCGCCTCGGCGGCGAGGTCCACATCGCCGGAGTACCCCTCGTTGAACACCAGGTACAGCACCCGCAGCACGGTGGAGACGTCGCCCGGCCGGTCCAGCCGAGTGCCGGAGACCGTCCGCTTGGCCCGGCTGATGCGCTGCGCCATCGTCGCCTCGGGCACCAGGTAGGCCCGTGCGATCTGCCGGGTGGTGAGTCCGCCGACGGCGCGGAGCGTGAGCGCGACGGCCGACGACGGCGACAGCGAGGGGTGGGCGCACAGGAAGAAGAGCCGGAGCGTGTCGTCCACCGACGCCGCCGTCCCGGGCTCCGGCTCCGCGTCCACCCGCTCCTCACGCCGACGGCGGGCCGTGTCCGCCCGGGTCGCGTCGAGGAACTTGCGCCAGGCGACCGTGACCAGCCAGCCCCTCGGGTCCCGCGGAGGGTCCCCGGGCCAGACCCGGACCGCCTCCACCAGCGCGTCCTGCACGGCGTCCTGGTCCGCCGCGAAGTCGGCTCCGCGGCGGACCAGGATCGTCAGGACGCCCGGCGTGAGACTCCGGAGCAGCGCCTCGTCCATGGGGCGGTTCACTCCGTGACGGTCGGCGGCTCGGTCAGGAACGGGCGCAGCTCCAGCCACTCGTGGATCGGCCTCCCGCCGGCCCCGGGGGCTGCGGAGAGCTCCCCGGCCAGCTCGACCGCCCGCTCGTGGCTGTCGACGTCGATCACCATCCACCCGGCGATGAGGTCCTTCGTCTCGGCGAACGGCCCGTCGGTGACCGGCGGCCTGCCCTCCCCGTCGTACCGGACGAACGTCCCCTCGGCCGCCAGCGCCTGAGCGTCGACGAACTCGCCGGTCTCCTCCAGCCGTGCCGCGAAGTCCCGCATGTACCGCACGTGCGCCGAGATCTCCTCCGGCGTCCACCGGTCCCTCGGCACGTCGTTGACCGCCGCGGGCGCGCCCCGGTAGTGCTTCAGCAGCAGGTACTTGGCCATCGTCTTCTCCTCCGTGCCGGAGCGCCCCATTCTGGTCGCTCTCACACCGGGGACGGAGCCGGCCACGCGTTCTCGACACCTCCGCGAGAAAACTCTCCGCCGCTTCCCTCCGGCGGCCGGCGGACCGGAGTCAGCTGGGGTTGAGCAGCCGGAAGGTCATCACCCGGCCGGCGCTGTCCAGCCGGAACTCCACGGCCTCCGCCTTCTTCCCAGCCGCCTCGTCGAACCCCCGGCTGCTCCGCCACCGCGTCCCCGCCGCGCTTCCCGAGGGCGTCGGCGACGGGTTCCCGGAGGCGTCGACCCAGCGGTACTCCTCCACCAGGCGCCGCACGTCGGAGTCCGTGAGCCGCGCGAACCCGCGCAGCTCACGGTCGGTGGGGCCGGGCACCCGCTCGTCCGCCACGCCCAGCGGCTCGTACGTCCACTCGACGCTCTCCACGTCGCCCAGCTGCGGCAGCCTGGACGTGATGGGCGCCTCGTCCCGCCGCACCTCGGGCGCCGCCTTCGCGGGACGCTCCTCCTGACCGCACCCCGCGGCGGTCGCCACCGCCACGACCGCCAGCACCGCGGCCCACGTCCCCCTGCTCCGCATCGTCTCCCCCTCCGTCGTCGTCCTGACGGCAGCACGGTAGCGGAGCGGCTCGGGGAGGCCCGGGGCCGGCGGGGCCGTCACTCGACCTCGGACACGTCCGCCGCCTGCGCGGTGACGATCCGGGGGAGCGCGGCGGGGTGCTCCCGCGTGAGCCAGTCGACGAGTTCCTCCCGCACCGCGCAGCGGGTGGTCCACAGGTCGTCGGCGTCCTTCGCGGTGACCAGCGCGCGCAGGGTGATGCCGGTGGGCGAGGTGTCGGTGACGGCGAGGTCCCACGCCCGCCCGTCCCAGCCGGAGCAGGTGTCGAGGAACTTCCGCAGGTGCGTTCGCATCAGGGACACCGGAGCCGAGTGGTCGCAGTGCAGGAAGACCGTGCCCGTCAGCTCGTTGCCGCCGCGCGACCAGTTCTCGAAGGGCCGGGACGTGAAGTACGAGACGGGCAGCGTGACCCGGCGCTCGTCCCAGGTCCGTACTGTGAGGAAGGTGAGGGTCACCTCCTCCACCGTGCCCCACTCCCCGTCGACGACCACCGTGTCACCGATGCGCACCATGTCGCCGAAGGCGATCTGGAAGCCGGCGAAGAGGTTGCCGAGCGTCGACTGCGCCGCCACGCCGGCCACGATGCCGATGATCCCGGCCGAGGCGAGCAGCGACGTGCCGAGCCCCCGGAACGCGGGGAACGTGACCAGGGCGAACGCGACCGCCAGCACGCCCACGGTCGCCGACACCACCCGGCTGAAGAGCGTCACCTGCGTCCGGACGCGGCGCAGCCGGGCCGCGTCGCGCGACCTCCCCGCGTACCGCGCGTACGAGGACTCGACGACGGCCGAGGTGACCCGTACGGCCAGCCACGCGCCCCCGCCGATCAGACACAACAGCAGGGCGTGGTCCACCACTCGGCTGTGCTCCAGCAGCGGTGGCCACTTTGTCGCGCGGTACGACCACCGGAACACGGCGGTCAGCAGCACGACGTGGAGCGGGGTACGGCAACGCCGCAGCAGCCCCCACAGTGGGGTGTCGGGGCGGCGCCCGTCCGCGTAGCGCGCGAGGACGTCCGCCGCACGACCGACGGCAAGGGCCAGCAGCACCGAACCGCCGAGGACGATCGTGAGTCGAACTACGTTTTCCATGGCTCCCCAGTCGACGAGTGGGACGTGGTCGTCCTCCTCGCCTCACCACCTCGCCACGGGGCAAACACCACCCGCGTCGAAGCGGTCGCCGACGGCCCGGCCGGAGCGGGACTGCATCCCAACAACGTTCTGGATATCCTGCAATGAGAGGAATGTCCTGCTTTTGAGGTCTGTGCGGGAGCGCCGTCATGAACCTGCTGCCGATCGAGATCAAGGTCACCGTCGAGGACGACGTGCCACGGGCGCTGACCGCCCTCGGCGGATCCCACGGACCGTCGGCCACGCGCCGGATCTGGTTCGCCGAGGACCGCGACGGCGTCACCGGGGGACGCGTGCCGCTGCTGGACGGCGGCGTGATCGTACGCTTCCGGTCCGGGGACGGACCCGACGATCTCGTCGTCACACTACGGCCCTGCGCCCAGGAGCAGCTCGTCGGCCGATTCGCGGCCGCGTTCGCCGTGGGCCCCCTCGCGTACAAGATCGAGGAGGACTGGTCGAGGAACGCGCGCGTCCTGGCCGCCTCCCTGACCCGCACCCACCCGCCCGGCACCCTCCTCCCCGCCGTCGCGGCGGGAGGCGACCCCGCCGACCCGATCGACGCCGTGCAGGACCAGTACCTCCACGCCTGCGCACCCGACGTCCGCGTCGGCTCCCTCGTCCCGCTCGGCCCGATCGTCGCGACGAAGGCCGACGACGTGCCGCTCGACGACCTGGAGGTCGATCTGGAGGTCTGGTCGGTCGCGGGCACGGAGTTCCTGGAGGCGTCGACCCGCGTCAGGTCCAAGGACGACGAGGAGCCGGACGCGTTCACGGCACGGGCCGAGCGGCGGCTGCGCGCGCTCGAAGAGGCCCTGGTGAACCGGGAGGTGGCCCCCTCGCCCCACCCTCTGAGCAAGACCAGCCGCGTCCTGACCGCACTGGCGCAGACCGCACGCGTCTGACCCGGCCGCCTCGCCTTCCCGGCCCGGCCACCTCCACTTCCGAACCGGCCACTTCAACTTCCCGTGTGGACTCGCCCACCCCCGGGCCCTCAGATCGCGATGACCGCCAGATACGTGTCCAGCCGCGTGCGGGCCGCCGCGGCCACCTCCGCGAGACCGCCTTCGACCGTCTGCTCTGCGGTGACCGGGCCGTGCAGAACGAGGGTCTGCTGGAGCCTGATGCCGGCCGGTACCGGCGCGGTCCTGAGCGACATGAGCGCGTCGCCGAAGACCTCGGTCCACCACGGCGGGGCCGAGGGGGCCTTCCCCGGGCCGCTCGACGGAGTGGAGTCCAGGGCGGGCGGCGGAGTTCCGGGCGGTGCCGTACCCGCCCCGCTCTCGAAGAGAAGGTCCTTGACCAGGAAGAACACGGCTTTCCTGATCTCGTCGGTGTCGGCGAGCCAGGCGACGACCGCGGGGTCGGAGAGCCCGGAGACGTGGGGCGCACCGGCCGCCCCCGGCGAGTCGCCGGAGCCGGCCGGGTCCAGGAGCGCCCCCGTGTCGGTCCCGGTCAGGGAGACGCGGACCGCCCCGGCGGCGATCGCGGCGCGGTAGGCGGTCGCGGCCGCGTCGCCCCCGGGCCACGGCTCGCCGGGCGGCGCCACGCCCGCGAGGACCGCGTGCAGTGCGTCGAGGGCGACGTCGACGGTCGCCCTGACGCTCACCGCACCGGTGTCGAACTGCCCGGTGAGCACGTCGCGGATGACGAACGGCGGTGCGGCCGCGTCCCGCAGGCTCGTCACGACCGACTCGGCCGCCTCGGGGCTGAACGACACCAGGAACGAGCTGCGCCCCTGGACGTCGATGCCGCCGCCAGGGCCGCCCTGCACGCTCATCACCAACGGGGCCGCGCCGCCCGGTGGTTCCTCGATCACGCACGACACCGCGCTGCCGGTGACGGGCACCATGAGCAGTTCGGGGGCGGGGCCGTCCGGCCCGTGGACGAACAGGGGCGCGATCCGCGCCGGTGGCTCGGCATGGTCCCGGCGGGTGAGCGCCTCGACGACGCGGGCCTCGGCACCGCCCGGGAGAGCCGCGGTGCACGAGAAGGTGCACGAGCCGCCGAGGTAGACCGGGTGGGGGCCGACGGGGGCCTGGACCATGACCGTGGCCGAGAAGTCGAGGTCGTCACCCCCGAGCCGAGGCGCGACGGTCACTCGGGGAGGCTGGAAGTAGTAGCGGGCGGGCCGGCCGCCGGCCGCGAGCTCGACGTTGCGCGCGTCGGGCCGGATGGGCACCCGGAGGCGCGCTCCGTCGCTCCCGCCTCCGTCGACGTCGATCACGAGCGGGTCCGGGCCGAAGATCGGCCCTGCGGGGAGGAGGGTTTCTGGCATCACGCACGCTCCTTGGCGGCCGTCCGGGGCCGGGGCCGTACCAGCCGCGGTCACACCGCGGTCTCGAAAGCCTTGATGTACCGCTTGATGGTGTCGAGCTTGTCCGCCGGCGGCGTGGGCAGCGGGGTGAACAGCTGGGGGATGTACTTGATCCGCCCGGCCGGCACGGCGACCCTCACCGGCTGCGGGGTCGAGTAGAAGACCGACTCGTCGAAGAACTCGGGGCCGGTCACCTCGACGTTCATCGTGTAGGTGATCTCGGTCGCCTGCACGTACTTGTCGGAGTACACCTCCCACAGCGCGTTCCTCACGTTCTCCTTGGTGATCACCAGGGGCGGGAAGGTGTCCTGGCCGATCGAGGGGGTGATCTGGAGGATGACGTTCGCCGGGAACCGGGCGGCGGCCGACACCATGAAGCGCACGAAGACGTATCCGACGGCGCTCGCGGTGAGCACCGGCGCGTGGTCGTCCGTCAGCTCCTCCATCACCGCGACCGCCGGGTCGTCCGGCGCGATGTCCCTGGACAGGTTGACCCGGGGGTCCTGTCCGTCGAAGATCCACTTCCGTCGCAGCCGCACCTGGTCCGACGGCCAGCCCTCGACCGGCGTGTCCAGGCGCAGGAAGGAGATGTTGACGTAGTCCTTCGCCGACGTCTCGTCCCACACCGCGGGGCGGACCGGTCCGCTGGGCTGCGTCTCCCCGGGCACGTAGTGCTGCCCGCTGGTCCGCATGGACAGGTTGACGTGACCGTCCTCGGTGGGCCGTGAGAAGTCCGGGTATCCGGCCTCCAGCTGGACGGCCTGGAGCGGGTCCTTCAGCTCGGTGCCGTCGGGCAGCTTCTCGGTGAAGTTGACCTTGCAGAAACCGGCGACCTGCACCTTCTTGAAGAACTCGCCGATGTCGACGATGAACAGGTACTTGTTCAGGTCGGCGCGCACAGCGGGGAGCAGGTCGTTCAGGTTGCCGCTGACGGTGTGGCCGACGGCCACGGTCTGGTTGAGTTCCAGCCGCTGGTCGACGTGGACGCCGTTGTGGGCGTGGGTGGACTTCAGCGCCACGGACGAGCCGCCGAACAGCTCGCTGAACCATCCGCGGTCGGTGGACGCCTTGGAGTCGCTCTTGGCCGGGTCGAAGTCGAAGATCTCCCGCTTGACCAGGTCCATCGCCGTCTTCCGCATCAGGTCGACGTGATCGTCCACCCACTTCTTCGTGGACGGATCGAGCGGCACGCCGTTGTTCAGCGTCATCTTGGTGGTGATGCCACCCGTGGTCAGGCACCTCTGGTACGCGAACTCCGCGGCCAGGGAATTGATCCGGAAGAGCCCGCCGGTGGAGACCGCCGCGGAGAAGGAGTCGTACACCTTGTCGATGTCGACGTCCACCACGATCGTGACGCCGTTGACGTAGAAGCTCTCCTGCAGCGTGTTGGTGACGAGGAACGGCGGCGACGCCCCTTGCTTCAGCGCGCTCGCGATCTGACCGGCCGCGGGCAGGTTGCAGCTGACCAGGAACGAGCAGATGCCCTGTGCCTCGATGCTGCCCTTGCCGCTGTGCTGCGCGGTCATGAGGATCTTGCCGCCCGTGACCGCCGGGTCCTGCACGGAGCAGACGACGGTGCTGTCGGTGATCGGGACGATGCCGAGGCTCGGCTCCGGGTCGTCGTCGCGGAAGTTGAAGAAGGGCCCCAGGCGGTCGGGGGTCTCGTGCTCCCGCTGCTTCAGTTTCTGCAACGCGCCCGTGATCACGCTCGGCGGAATCGCGAACGTCGTCGAGAACGAGCAGAATCCGCCGCCCAGTTCACTCCCCGCCAGTTCGGCCGGCGTGACGTTCGCCTCCTCCGAGAGCAGCCCTTTGAACAGGGTCATCTGGAAGTCGAAGTCCTGGGGGGAGTCGTGCTTCCTGGCGAGGAACACCTGCGCCGGCTGGAAGTAGTACTGCGTCGGCAGTCCGGCCTCGCGCAGCTCCGGATTGTGCGCGTCGGGGTACACCTGGACCTGGAACGGCCTCCCGGTGTCGTCGTTGACCGTCACGATGACGAAGTTCGGGCCGAACAGCGGTCCGACTCCGGAGATGAAGGTGGCCATGGGAAGACTCCCTGCTGGAGGGGCCGGCGGTCACGCCGGGGGAGTGTCCGGCCCGGCCCGGCACACGGGCTCGGGGTTCGGCACCGAGTCGTCTGCCGGCGGGTCGGACAGCGGGTGTGGGTGCGGGTGCGGGTGCGGGTGCGAGCGGGTGTCGAGGAGAGATCACGCTCCAGGTGTCGTCACGTCAGACGTCTCGCGTCGTCACGTCAGGCGTCTTCGAAGACCAGGTCCTCCGGCAGCTGCGTCATCCGCAGCGTGTTGCCGTCCCTGACCTCCACGATGTGGTGCAGGCCGGCCCTCCGCTCCCCGGTCGACAGGACGGAATAGCGGTCCTGCACGCCGGCGAGGAACGCCGGATAACACGTCAGAGGCATGTCGAGACGGAGGTAGTCCAGCGTGCGGCGGAACAGCTTCGGGAGGATCACGGCCTCGTCGGTGAGCGAGGGCACCCCGGTGATCTTCGCCCCGGAGTCGGTCACGTCCTCGGGCCAGAGCCCGCGGCCGGCGTCCCGCGCCCCCTTCGAGGCGGTCGCCATCTCCGTACGGAGCCCGGTGAACAGGCTCCGGTAGAAGGTCGGGTACGCCAGTCCCTGCGCGAGCAGATGGTGGTTGACCGTCGTCCGCAACAGGGGCACGTCCACGTCCAGCTCCAGCCCGCTCGTACCCGGCGGGACACCACGCCCGGCCAGGGCCACGCAACGGCCGTGGACGTCGGCGCCACGGGTCAGCACGAAGCCGGGAACCGTCTCGGGCGTGGTGGCGGTCACCGTCTCGCCCGTCGGCCGCTGCACGTCGGTGAAGCCGAGGAACCTCAGCATCTCGTCACGCGCCGCATGGGCGAAGGGGAGCGGCTGGTGGTCACGGCCGGGCCCGTAGTGGGTCTCGAGCGCGTCGACCGCGTCCAGGCGGAGCGTGGCGCGCCCCAGCGCGCTGTGCTCGACCGCGCGTCCGCCTCGGCCGCCGACGAGGCCCCACTCGGCCGGTTCCTCGGCCGTGAAGTGGACCGTGTCCCCGTCCGGTTGCGACCCCTTGATGTCGTAGAAGCCCTTGATGAGCAGCATGGGCATGGCGACTCCTCAGCAGATGGGACCGATGGTTCGCCCCCCGTGGGACTGATGGTTCGCCCCCGGGCGCCCGGCAGGGGCGCCGCGATCTGCGCTAGACGGTGTCGCGGAGATCTTGCAGGTACTGCTGGACGAAGGCGTTGAAGGCCGTCTGAAGGTCCTGTTCCTCCTCCAGCTCCGTATCGACGCCGTCGGGATCCGCTCCGAAGACGAGGTCGGCCACTCCGCCCTCCGTCTCCATCTCGCTCAGGTCCGCGGTGGCCATCAGGTTGTTCAGATGGGCCGACTCCAGCTCGGTCTCCGTCGCGTCGCCCGGCGTCACGCCTCCCGCGGTGTCCTCCAGTCCGGCGACGCTCTGGAACTCCGTGAGCGCGCCGGCCGTCTCCTCGCTGAAGAACCCGTCGACCGCGATCGGCAGGCCGTCCGTCGCGGCCCGCCAGTCGTTGACGAGGGCCTGGACATAGCGCACGTCCTGCGGATCGTTGGTCCCGTCGGGTCCCACCGAGTCGCCGAGCGGCGCTGCGAAGGCGAGAACCGCCGGGCCGAGCACCCCGCCGCCGAGGACGGCGGCGGCGATGGCCGCCAGCGCGGCGAGCGCCGCGATGATCGCCGAGACGATGATCGCCTTCGCGAGCGCCTCCGCCAGCTCGCCGTCCACCTCCACGCAGATCTCGTAGACGACGAGACCCTGATCGATCCCGCGCCCCGTCGCGCGCCGATAGTGCAGGGACACCCTGCACGGCACGATGCCGAGGTAGTTGCGCTGGTAGAAGGTGATCGTCCGGTCCGGATCGAACAGCTTGCCCTTCTCGTACTTCTCGAAGAGCGGGTCGTTCTCGGCCAGGAAGTCCATCAGGGACAGGAACGTCTCGATCTTCGCCCGTCCGGCCTCCCTGCCGAAGAAGGAGTTCGGCTTGATCTCGTAGAACTCCATGCGACCCGGCTCATGGGTGATGATGTCCGGTACGGCGAACCGCTCGTTCTCGTCGTCGTCCGCGTCGACCGGCTTCTTGCGCGCCTCGCAGTCCGCCGCGATCGATCCCTCGTTCACCGACGGCTGGCGTGTGGCCAGGAAGCTCGCGAGGAACCGGCACCGCGTGGTGTCGGACTGCTCGTCGAAGAAGTCCGTTCCCGATCCACCGCGTTGGTACGGATTGCAGCCGCCCTTGCTGAAGCAGTACTCCTGCCGGACGATCCACTCGACGACCAGCCCGACCTTCGCCGCCGCCCAGCGAGGCGCGCCCGCCGCTCGAGGTGTGGTGCAGAACTTCGCCACGGGAGTCACCCCTCCGTGTGCGTCTTGTCTTTCCATTACCGCGTCATGTGACGCTGGGTGACGAGTACCACGCGCTAGCACAATGTCCCAGTACCAGCATATCCAGGCGACGTCACCTCGCAGCTCGGAGGAGGCCCGTCCCGGCATCGCCTTTCGGCCTGGCCCGAGAGGGAACCGGTCGGGCCGTCAACTCTGCATGAAAATAACGGAGTTGTGCGTGCTCACGGTCCGTGGCGGTCGTCACGCTCCGCTCTCTCCCCCTCGCCCCCTTCTGCGCTCCGCAAGGCCCGGCGCGCACCGTGAGCGAACCGACCACGCCGCTCCCGCCGAGGGGGCAGGTCGACCGTGACGGGACGGGGCGACGGACCTCACGGGGAGGGACACGAGTGGATGCCTCTACGTGGCCTCCCGGGCGCCTGCGTCAGACGTGGAGCTCCGGCGGAAAGCCCGTCCAGCGGAGCTCCGTGGGGAGGTGGCCCGTGTCGTTGAAGAGCATGACCGCGGGCGCGCGGCCGGGCGCGTAGCGGATCACCGTCAGCGCCGCATGGGCATGGTTGATGCCCAGCCACCGCCACCTCGGAGCGTCGAGGGCCGCGCGCACCAACCACCCGACGAGGAAGTTGTGCGTCACGAGCAGCTCGTGACGGGGCTCGTCACCGGGCACGGTGCCGGTGAACCGGGCGACCGCCTCGGCCGCGAGCTCGGGACCCCGCTCCAGCTCCTCGACCTCGAACTGCTCCAGGAAGCCGAGCAGCAAGTCGGCCGACTCCGACGGCAGCTCCTCGCGCACCGGACGGTAGGGAACGAAGTCGCCGGCTTCCTCGGAACACCGTAGCGGGACACCCTCCAGCTGCTCAGCCACCAGCCGCGCCGTCTGCTCGGCCCGGGCGAGCGGCCCGTGGTGCACCGCCGACAACGGCACCCCGCGCAGCCGCTCCCCGAGCAGCACGGCCTGCCGGCGTCCCGCCTCCGTCAGCTCGCTCTCGTCCGCCGACGCCTCACCGTGGCGGGTGAGATACAGGTACCGCGCGGCCGTACCGGTCATGTCCCGGTCCTCCTCTGGATTCGATCTTGCGAACCCTTGGAGTGACGCGGACCGGCGTCCGGTGGTTCCTCTGAGACGTCTGGGGCCTGAGGTACCCCTGGGGCCTCTGGCGTCCGTAGCACCTCGGCACGAGGTGCAGGCTCCACGGCTCCCGTCCGGCCGTTCCGCGCCGCGTCCGGCGATCCCGCGACCCGGCGCGGGTCAGAGCGGCGGGAGCTGCCTGCGGAGGAGGCAGAACTCGTTGCCCTCGGGGTCCATCAGGACGTGCCATGCCTCGTCACCCGACTGGCCCACGTCCGCGGGACGGGCCCCGAGCGAGAGCAACCGCGACAGCTCCGCCTCCAGATCCCGGTCGGTCGGATTGACGTCGATGTGCAGCGGGAGCTTCCCCAGCCGCGGATCGTCGCTGGGGCTGAGGATGAGCGTCGGCTGCGGCCCCCCGAACCCGACGCCGGGTGGACCGATCTCGATACTGCCGTCGTCCTCCCGACCCAGTTCGACGTACCCGAGCACCTCGCCCCAGAACACGGCGAGGCGCTCCGGGTCGGCGCAGTCGATGACGAGCTCACTGATACGGCATGCCATGCGCGCCAGTCTAAGGAATGCGCCCCCGGGACGGCGTGAGCCGCCCGTGAGCCGTCGATGGGGGAGAAGCGCGGACGCGGACGCGGGGGCAGCCGAGGGGATGCTCGCTCCATGTGACCCCGGGTCCGTGCTTCCCGGGCCCGTGACCATCGGTGAGGCCGACTGCCGCAGCCGCGGCGCGCCCCCGCCCCCCGTGGTGCAGCCCTCCCCCCCCGGCTGCACGACCCCGCCGTGAACGCCCGTGGTCCACCCGGAATGCCCGCGAGGTCGCGCTCGGGCCGAACCGTGGTGAATTCGGTAAGGCGTCGTCACAGAATCGTGAAGCGCAGGCGTGAATCTGGTGTCCACCACAACGCAGTTCGTGCGTTGCCATCGGGGGGAGATCCGCCATGAGTACCGTCCGCAGAGCCGCCGTCGTCCTCGTCGCCGCGTCCGCACTGGCCCTCACGGCCTGCGGGCCTTCCGAGGACGGTGCCGGCGGCGGCGCCGACGTGCCGACCGCGCCCCCCACCACTGCAGCCCCGGCCACACCGACCGACTCGGCCACCCCGGGCGACCCGACCGCGCCGCCCGCGAAGCCGACGGCCAAGCCCACGGCGTCCGCCAAGCCGACGGCCAAGCCGACGAAGCCCGCGAAGCCGGGCCCGCCGTCGACCGACCCGGACTACGACGTCTTCCCCTGCAGCACGTACGACGTGGCGTTCACCGCGACCCTGGCCGAGCCGACGACCAGCAGCTACCTGCTGAAGGTCACCAACAAGTCGGGCAAGCCCTGCCGCGTCCTCGGCCACCCCATCATCACCTTCGGCTCCCTCGACGGGCACGCCAACGAGCGCGGCGCCGCCCCCGGCATCGAGGACGCCATCCGCCTCGCTCCGGGCCAGTCCGCCTACGCGGGCCTCATGGGCGACCCGAAGAGCCTCAAGACCAAGACGGTCTCCTCCATCGCCCTGACGATGACCACGGAATCCGACCTCGAACAGGTCCCGCTCAAGGCGCCCGCCCCCGGCTTCCACGTCGCTTCCGACAACTCGGTCACCGCGTGGGTGGACAACGTCGAGGACGCGCTCAGCCTGTAGCCGCCGCCGTTGCCGCCTTTCGCCGGTGCCTTCGTCTCCGGACGAAGGCACCGGCGCGTTCTTGTCGGCAGCTGACTGCCGCCTGCCGACTGCCGACTGCCGACTGCCGCCTGCCGGGTGTCGGCAGTCGGCTGCCCGGCCGTGCGCGATCAGCCGTCTCGGCCGTCGACCACCCTGGCGGTCCGCGGCCGTCGACCGGGAATCAGGGAGCCATCTCGTACGTACCGGAGAGGGCTTCGACGCGCTCCCAGACGCGGGCCGAGCGGGTCTCGTCGACGACCGGGCGGCGAACGGCGCCGAGCGCCCAGAGCTGCTGCTGCTCGGTCGCGGAGTCCTTGCCGTGCAGTTCCACGGCGTGCGCGGAGAAGTCGCGGACGAGGACGGCGAACAGCTCGTCGAGGACGTCCTCGTCCAGGCCGGTGAGCGCGGCCTGCTCCAGGACCAGCTGGCCGTGGACGACGAGGGCGAAGAGCTGGCCGACCGCGAGGAGGAGGTCGAGGTCACGGCTCTGCTTCTCGTCGGGCGCGGCCGTGAGGACGAACGCGCAGAGCGCGTCGGCCTGCTCGCGGAAGCGGGCGATGTTCGGCAGGTGGGCGTACGCGTCGTAGGCGCCGCGCCAGTCGTGGAAGCGGACGGAGCCGAGGCCCCTGGCCGGACCCTGCTGGAAGAGGAACGTGTCGTCGGCCGCGTCCAGGCGCGTCGGGACGGGCTCGTAGGCGACGGGGTCCAGCAGGTGGTTGCGCATGAACTTCAGGATCAGCGCCAGGTTGACGTGGACCGTGCCCTCCAGCTTGGGCAGGCCACGGATCTCGACGGCCGCCTGGGCGAAGTAGTTGTCCTTCTCGAAGCCCTTGGCCGCGATGACGTCCCACATCAGGTCGATGACCTTCTCGCCCTCCGTGGTCACCTTCATCTTCGTCATCGGGTTGAAGAGGAGGTAGCGACGGTCGTCGGGGCCGGCCGTGCGGAAGTAGTCGACGGCACGGTCGCTGAACAACTTCATGCCGACGAGTCGCACGTACGCGTCGGTCAGCTCCCGCCGCACGTGCGGGAAGGTGGTGACCGGGCGGCCGTACAGGATGCGGTTCTGCGCGTGGGTGACGGCCTCGTACATCGCGTGCTCGCAGATGCCGATCGACGCGGTGCAGAGGTTGAACTTGCCGACGTTGACGGTGTTCAGAGCGGCGTCGAACGCGGCGCGGCCGGTGTGCAGGACGTCCTCGGCCGTGACCGGGTACTGCTCCAGGCGGAACTCGCTCACGAACTTGGACGAGTCCACGACGTTCTTCACGAGGTGGTACGCCGAGTGCCGGCTGTCGGCGGCGAAGAAGACGTACCCCTCCGGCCCCTCGACGTCGGTCCGACGGCCGAAGACGGAGACGAGTCCGGCCGCGTTGCCGTTGCCGATGTAGTACTTCGAGCCCGTGGCGAGGAAGCCGCCCTCGCCGTCCGGCTCCAGGAGCATGTCGGTGGAGTAGATGTCCGCGCCGTGCGCCTTCTCCGACAGGCCGAAGGCGAACACCTCACCCTGGGAGAGGAGTTCGGCGGCACGGGCGCGGGCCGCGGCGTTGTCGCTCTGCCAGACCGGACCGAGGCCGAGGATGGTGACCTGCCAGGCGTACCAGTAGTCCAGACCGTAGAACCCGAGGATCTCGTTCAGGGCGGCGATGCGCGCGGTGTCCCAGCGCTTGTCGCCCTCCGCCTCGCCCGCGTCCGAGGAGGGCGTCAGGAAGGTCGAGAAGAGCCCCTCCTCGGCCGCGAACGCCAGGAAGTCGCCCAGCCAGACCCGCGTCCGGTAGTCCTCGATGATCCGGCGCTTGCCCCGCGCCTCGAACCAGTCGACGGTGGCGCGCAGCAGCCGGCGGGTCTCCGGGTCGAAGTGCACGGGGTCGTAGGTGTTCGGGTTGAACAGCAGCGCGTCGGCCATGACGTCCGCCTTTCCGGCTCGTGATGAGGGTGGTCGTGCTGGTACTGGTACTGGTACGGGAAATGGTCCTGAGGAGATCTGCGGGCGGAGCCGCCCTCCACGCCGGGCGCGCGGCGCGGAAGTGGAGGGGCGGACGCGCGGCCGAGTCGCACACCTGCGGGCCGCGCGGGGAGGTCGCCTCGGCGACGCCGCCCGGACGACGCCACCCGGTCGGCGCCGCTCATGGGAGGCCACCTGCGTGGGCCGCCCGAGGGACGCCGCTCACGGCCCGGCGCGGAACCTGTCGAGCGTCGCGAGGACGTCGTCGAGCCAGGCGATCATCATCCGTTCGTACGCGATGCCGCCCCGCAGCACCACGTGCTGGAGCTCCCGTTCGGCATCGAGGGCTCCGTCCTCGGGCGCTTCCCCGAAATCCCGCGCTTCCCCGGCCAGGTAGTGGGCGAGTCGCCCCGCGTGCGCCTCCTTGTGCCGCCGCACCTCGCTGATCAGGCCGGCCGGATCGTCGAAGGCGGCCCCCCGGATCTTCACCGCGAGATCGTGCCGCACGCTCTCCGGCTCGATCGGCTCGTGCAGCCACGCGGCCAGCGCCTCACGCCCCCGCCCCGCCACCGAGTACTCCTTCTTGTCCGGCCGCCCCTGCTGAGGCACCTCCCGGACATCGATCCAACCGTCCTGCTCCATCCGCTTGAGCACGCGGTAGATCTGCTGGTGCGTCGCCGTCCAGAAGTACCCGATGGACCGCTCGAACCGCCGGGCCAGCTCATAGCCGGACCCGGGCTTCTCCAGCAGGGACACGAGGATCGCGTGGTCGAGCGCCATACCCAGATCTTGCTATGCAACGAAGTGCATAGCAAGCGTCCCCACCCCGGTGAGACGCGCCTCACCCCACCGCCCCACGCCCGAGCCGCCCCGTCACCAGGCCCGTTCGGGCGCTCTCCGCAGGGGCCACCGATGTCCGCCACGGGTGGAGAGGAACGTACGATGCGGCCGTGGATGCCTCACGAAACGATGCGGTCTGTGGGCTCTGCGGCCGGCCTTCGAGCCTCCTCCACGATCAGCACGGCGATGGATCGACGCCCGGTGACGGCGGCCGTGTGGAGTACGTGGTCGTCGAGCTGCGAGGAGCCCTGGCCCGCTACCAGGACACCCAGGACCCCACCCGGACGGACAGGACCGTCGCCGCCGGACTGGCCGAAGACCTGGGGATCGCCCTGACAGAACTCGTCGGCAGCCGCTTCACCTGCTGGGAGACGTCGGGGGAGTACGGCGTCGTGCAGGGTGACTTCCAGGTGGCTCGACCCATCTGACGGCCGTTCGACCCGCGCCCTGGACGGACGTCCAGCGGACGCCGGCGCGCCTCCTGCCGCTGTGAGATCACAGCGCGCCCACGCCGCCCATGAGCCGATGTCCGGTGCGCGGCCGTCGGCCCGAACGGATCCACAGCCCTTTGCCGACGGTCTACGTCACCCGACGGGCTTCATGGCGCCGTCAGGACTCCGCCCGAACGCTGCCTCCAGAACGACGCGGACGTCTTCCTCGGGAACCCTGGAGCGTATGTCTGCCAGAACCTGAGGGAATTCCTCATCGTCGACGACCCCCATGCGCTCCTGACGCAGCTGGTAGATGATCTCGACGAGCTCCGACCTCAGCCGCATCCAGGCGCGGGAGCTACGTATCTCCACATCGACCTGGTGCAGGAACCAGCGCATGACCTCATACGGGACGGCAGCGCGCTCCGCGTTCCGGCCGAACCGCACTGTCGGCTCCCGTGCCGGATCCTCATCGGGAACGATCGCGGTCACGAGATGACGCTGCCGGGCCGCGAGGTGCAGTTCCAGATACCAGGCGTCATCGGGCACGGAGTACATCGTGGTGATCGCGTAGTCGCCGTCGGGATGTCGATAGAGCATTCCCGCATGCTGCCACGCCGGTCCGGAGACATGGCTCTCCGCATGTGCGGCCCGACGCTCGTACGGCCGGGCTCAGCCGGGCAGGGCGGCGAAGTGGCCTCCAGGGTTCGACGGGGGTCGGGCCAATGCCGTTCGCGGAATAGATCGGCACGGAACTCTGGGCGTTCCCGGAGTTTCTGCACCGCAGCGACATCGTGATGCACATGCCGGAGGACCCGTCGCTTCTGCCCGCGCCGTGGCGGGTGCCTGATGGCGGGATGCGCGACTTCGATCTTGAACTGCATCGCGAGCTTCTGCATGGACACCCGCTGCACGGGGTGGAGGCCACCGCTGTGGCGCGATGTGAAGGATGCGACGACGTCCTGTTCAGCGTCGCGAGCCATTTGTTCCCCTGGGCTGTCGTTCTCCTGACTTGGACGGGCCGCGAAGAACGTGCACCGTGGCCGATGACAACACCGCTGACAAGCTTGGCCGAGCTCCTCGCCGAAGGGTCCGACCACGGCTGCAATGAAGAGCCGTCGACGTCATCGGGGGCACGTTCGTAGCCAGACAGTGGCGTCCGGTGGCCGGCCGCGTGTATGCGCCCGGATGATGGTGGAGATCGACCGAGACGGCGCGGTCGATCTCACCGACCGCGTCCACCACAGCCTGTACCTGCTGGAGCAGACGCTCCCGCATTCCGTCCGGGGACCACAGCCGATGGCGCCCGTCAGCGGCCTTTCCACGAACCGAACCGCTCCGGGAGGTCACGCCAATGCGCCCTGGTCTGCACCCGGTGCAGGATCCCGTCGATTACCAGCCGGTGATCGCGCCACCGTCCCCACCGACCGCTGCTCATCGGCAGGAACGGCCGCAGCCGCTCTCACTCCGCGTCCGACAGGCCACCGCATCCTCCACGCCCCACGCCCGGCGCAACGAACCGATCAGGCGTCAGTCGCATGATCGGCCGGACAAGTCCGGTGCCTGGGTAGCCACCGTCGGCGATCGTGAGGGCGAGCATCGGTCCGAGACAGTCGATGATCCGGTCCGCCGCCGACTTGGAGACCCAGAACAGCGGCCTGAGCTGTCGCATGGTCAGGTTCGTGCGCCAGTGGGCCGTGACCGGCAGTGCCCGGTCCTCCAGCGCAAGGCTCCATGGCCGCCCCTTGCGGACCATATCCGCGCCGTGGCGGGGATTTCCGGTGGTCACCAGAGAGCGTCGATGGTGTGACCTCGGGCGAAGTCCCAGGGGGCGGGTGCATTGGCGGCCGCGTATTCGTCCGCGATGCCGAAGACGCTCCCGCACCCTGGGCATTCGGCCTGACCGAACAGGTGCGTCAGGCCCCAGGCAAGCCGTTGCTGGTCATCGCGTACGGCCGACTCGTACAACATCCTCCCGGTGCCGGTCAGCTCCTGCGGGACGGCCGGTCGGAGCGGGACCTGGTGGACATCCCCCAGATGCCAGTCCCGGATCGAGGAGTAGCAACCGTAGTCGCCGACCGCGATCGTCACCGGTGCGTCGCAGTGCGGACAGGCGACAGTGACGAAGGAATCGGTGAAGCCGTCCAGGACCTCGAGCCACAAGATGTGGCCGTCGAACGCGAGCATCGCCCGCAGCCGGCTCAGGTAGGTCATTCCTTCCAGGCCAGACCGCAGCCGGGCGGCGGCCAGGGCGCGAAGCTCGGCCAAGGCCGCTGTGCAGCGTGCGACTTCTTCGTCGGCGCCGTGAGGTTGAAGGAGGCCACCCGCTATGGCTCCGGCCAGATCGAGCGCCCAGTCCCCGTCGCCTTTGGTCTTCGCGATGTCCGCCAGCTGCGGCAGTGCGGCGATGCTCGCCGGGGTGATCGTCCCCTGGTGGCACAAGCGCCCCCAAAGCCAGTCGATGGCCTCCTGATCACGACCGATGGCTCGGTCCAGCAGCCCGGGTATGGCTTGTGCCGGACCGTAGGCGTCGTGGAGTGTGGACCAGTCGATCATTCGGTGATTCAAGCACGCTGCGGAGCGACCTCCGAGGGGCGGTGAGTCGTAGAGGGATCACCTACGGTTGAGCCGGTTGTTCTTCACCCATCGTCGATCGCGACCGGGATCGGGGTCTCCTCCGTGTCGCCGTACTCGGCGAGCAGGTCCATCAGGTTCCTGTAGCCGGCCGCGTCGTCGGTGATGCGTCGCTTCGCAAGTAGCTGGCCGGTGTCGTCGACGAAGGGGATGTCGTGCGTCCTCCCGGCCAGTCCATGCTGCAGTGGATCAACTTTTTCCTCCCTCAGAGGTGCGGTGTTTGCGCTGGAGGCGAGCGCATGCGGGCCACGCAGCGACCTGATTCCAGGACTCGACCATCCGGTAGGTCCGCCAGCTCACTAGCCGTTCGTGGCACCAGCGCACCCCACAAGCCCCGGTCTTCTCGGGAGCTCTGACGGCTCTGCAGCGTGAGGAGGTCACCGTGCGGCGGACTCGCGCCACCGACACCAGCGAGTGATCAAGCGGCCGGTGCTGACGTTGGTGACCTTGAGGACACCGAGCACCGCCGCTCTGGATAAAGGGATCGAATGTACAGACGACTCCAGGCGTGCGTGCGGTGCCCGCGAGGCTGCCTACACCTGCGCTGTGGAAAGCCGGGATGAGCGCAGGGCATCGGCCCCCGGCGCTCGATCGGACTGGTGGCTACCGCCGGCTCCCACAGCGCGTTACCGAGGAATCAGGACGGCTCTGAAGCTGTGATCACACCAGCCATACCGTGATCGTTCCACCCAGAGAAGGTCGAGCGACTGTCCTTCCTCGCAAGGTCAGCGGTCATCGGTGCTGCGCCTGCAGATATGGCCAGGCCAGAATGCTGCTGTGGCTGAAGACGAGCAGAGCGGCATAGAACCGCGTTCATTCCTGACATGCGCGACTGAGGTGGCTCGACTGCTGGGTGTCGGAGACGTCACCGTGCAGCCGAACGACCAGGCCCGCCGGCTCGCCCATGCAGTGCGAAAGCCCCTGCTCGAACGCGCAACGCTGAAGGAGGAGTTGTTCGCCCCGTTGATGGCTGCAGCCGTATATGACCCAGATCCCAGCTTCTGCCGCTGGTTCGTCGAGCCGGCGGTCTACGCATTCGGCCGGCGCCGTGTGATGACGGCCCTGGTCGACTATCTGAGGGTCGGCACGGATGCTGAGCGAGCTGGTGCTGTGCGTGCTTGGTACAGCGCCCACGTACCCGTGCGTGCAGATCGGTCCCCGGCGTACGGACCCGGCGGGGTACGTGATCCCGCCTTGGACGAGTCGCAGGAGGTCAAGGCCGCGTGGCTGGAGGCATCCATGCGGGTGTTCGCCGAAGCCACCGACCTGCAGACGCGCCACCGTGTCCTCTTGGGCCTGCCCACCTCCCGTGCAGCGTATCCGCCATCCATGCACAAACTCCTTGAATGCACACTCGCATCTGCCCGAGTCCATCCCGACCTACACATCCGTCGCTGGGCAGCAGCATCAGATCACGAGGGAGTCTGAGCCCTCCCAGTGGTTGCGGGCCAGCACGTAGGCGCACCAGGCCGGGCGACGAAGCGGGCCAGTCGGCCGCACCGCGGGACGGGGCCGGAGGGACGGGGAGGTGCGCGGAGGGGATGCGTGGGCCCGCGCTGCCGGGGTGGGTGCGCGGGCCCTGGGGTGGGTGGGGTCAGTTCATGATGAGGAGTTGGGTCTGGGCGAGGAGCTTGCGGTTGACGCTGGTGCTCTGGACGAAGATGGTGAAGTCGTCGTTGTGGTCGGGCTTGACGCGGACCTCGACGTCGGGGAGGCCGAGGAGGGCGCGGGCCTCGGGGCCGGTGTAGACGCTGTTGGTCTTCTTGTCGAGGACGGCGATCTGCTTGCGCGCCTGGACCTTCTCGGACTTGCTCAGCTGGTAGAAGGCGCAGCCGGTCCGGTAGGTGTGTCCGGACTCGGTGACCCACTCGCGGATGGCGGCGTCGCGGGCGACGGGGACCAGGTGGTAGGCGGAGGGGTCGACGGGCTTGAGGCCGGCGGCCTTGATGGTGTCCTTGTTGACCGCGTCGGCGCCCGTGGAGAAGACGGCGCGAGAACCACGAATTCCCTTGGTGCGGCCGATCATGAATTTCTCCGTGGCCTCCTGGATAACCTGGCCGGCCTCTTCGAGGCCCTGGGTGCTCGTGGCGTCCCAGATGGCGATGTTCTCCTTCGGGAAACCACAGTTCATCGCCTCACGCTTGCCCATCTGGTCGGGTACCAGTACGGCGAGCGTCCAGTTGTCGCCTTGCGTCGAGATCATCTCGGAGACGGACTTCACCAGCTCGCGCGCGTTCTTGGTGGGGGAGTCCGGGCAGCGGTGGCTGGCGTTCTCCTGGCCGTCGGTCAGGACGAAGGTCAGGAAACTGTGGTCGCCGTAGAGCTGCGCCGTCTGGGCCAGCTCGTTCTGGGACTTGAGGGCCGCCGCGAGCAGGGCCGTCATGCCGCCGACGCGGTAGAGCTGCTTCAGGGACGGCATGCGCAGCACGTCCTTGTCGTAGATGACGCATTCCACCTTGTCGGCGAACGCGTACACCGTCACGCGGGTTTCCTGGTCCAGTTCCCTCGACCGTCGGGCGAGGTACTCGATCTGCTGATCGGCGACCTCGACGACTTTACGGCTCAGGTGCGACATGGACGAACTCGCGTCCAATACGAGAGCAACGTGGTTGATGTAGTTCTGGTTTCCGGACAAGGCCGCATCCCCCTCTTTCCGACTGGATGCTCCTAGCCTCTCACCCACCACTGACAATCGACCTCGCGAGCGTCATCGCCTCCCGGCGACGGCACTGGCGAGGTCTGCGCACCGCCCGTCAGAAATGGCTCGGTGAGCGGTCATTCCGGGCGGCTGAAGCGCCGTGCCGCCCAGAGGAGGGCGAGGAGCCCCGTGGCGAGGAGCAGTGCCGCCTCGACGAGCAGGGGCGGTGGCCCGCCCGCCCACTCGATGCCGCTGACGGATGCCTGGTCGGGTACGCGCAGGATGATGCAGCGCCTCAGCAGGTCCACCGCGTACGCGAGGGGGTTGGCAGCGGCCAGGGTGTGCGCCCAGCCGGGCATTGAGGAGAGGGGGAAGAAGCCGCCCGAGAGGAAGAGGAGGGGCATCATCACCAGGCCGAGCAGGGTGTGGAACAGGTCGGGTCGGCTGAGGCTCACGGCGAGGGCGAGCGCCAGGGCGGTGATGGTGAACGAGGCCAGGACCATGGCCGCGAGCAGCAGCGCCAGGAGCAGCGGATCGTAGGGGAGGCCGACGGCGCGGGCCAGGCCGAGCAGGACGGCTCCCTGGACGGTGGCGACGAGGGTGCCTCCCGCGGCGTTCCCCAGGAGGAGGGTGGTGCGGTGGACGGGAGCCATGAGGAGTTCGCGCAGGTACCCGCTCTGGCGGTCGGTGATGAGCCGTACGCCGACCATGATGGCGGGGGTCTGCACGGTCATCATCAGGATGCCCGGGAAGAGGTAGGTCTGGTAGCCGACGCCCAGTTGGGAACGGGGGATGAGGGCCGCCAGTCCGCCGCCGAGGATGAGCAGGTAGAGCGCGGGCTGGAGCAGCATCAGGGCGGTCTGGGTGCGGTAGCCGGCCAGCCGCAGGAGATCGCGGTGGATCAGGGCGTGGACCGCGCGGAGCTCGTGCCGCAGGCGGAAGGGGCGCTCGTCGACGGGCCCATCGGCATCGCCCCTTCCGTCGGCGTCGTGCGGGCCACCGACGCCGTTCGCGCCCTCCGGGCCTCGGATTCTGCCCGAGCTGCGCGGGCCGCGGAGGGCGCCCGAGTCGTCGGCATGGCCGCCGTCGTCCCGCGGCACCGGTCCGGTGGTGCCGCCAAGGCTGTCGGCCTCGTCGGTGTTCTCGGGGTCGCCGGACGCCTGCCGGCTCACGGTGGTCATCGTCCGCCCTCGGATTCTGCCCTGGCCTGGAGCGGGGCGGGTTGGGGGGCCGGCCTGCCGGCTTGCGGGGCGTCGAAGGCGCGGCCGGTGTGGTGGAAGAAGACGTCGTCGAGCGTGGGCGGGGTCGCGGAGGCGGCGTGGACGGCGATGTCATGACGCCCCAGGGCCGCGCAGAGGCGGGGGATCCAGGAGCTGCCGTCCGGCACGCGCAGGCAGACCCCGTCCGGGGCGACGACGACGGAGCTCCCGGGTGGGGCGAGCGCGTGGACGATCCGGTGGGCGCGCGGGTCGTCACCGGTGCTCAGGACGACGCGGTCGTCGCCGATGGCGTTCTTCAGCGCAAGGGGGGTGCCCTGGGCGACCAGTCGGCCGCGGTCGATGATGGCGATGCGGTCGCAGTGCTCCGCCTCGTCCAGGTAGTGCGTCGTGACGAAGAGGGTGTTGCCGTGCTGCTCGCGCAGGGCGCGGAGGTGCTGCCAGACCTGTGCGCGGGCGTGGGGGTCGAGACCGGTGGTGGGCTCGTCCAGGAAGAGCACGCGGGGGGCGTGCAGGAGCTGGCGGGCGATCTCCAGGCGGCGGCGCATGCCGCCCGACAGGGTGCGGACGGGGGAGCGCCGCCGGTCGCCGAGACCGGCCGTCTCGAGCACCTCGGCCGCGCGGCGTCGGGCGTCGGCTCGCCGCATGCCGTAGAGGCGGGCGTGGATGTGGAGGTTCTGCTCGGCCGTCAGGTCCGGGTCCACGGCGCTGTGCTGGAAGAGCATGCCGACCTGCCGGCGCACCCGGTGGGGCTGGGTGGACACGTCGGCGCCGGCCACGGTGGCGCGGCCGGCGGTGGGACGGGCGAGGGCGCACAGCAGGGAGATGGTGGTGGACTTCCCGGCGCCGTTCGGGCCGAGGAAGGCGAACGTCTCGCCCTGCCGCACGTCCAGGTCCAGGCCGTGTACGGCGTGGGTGGTCGTGCCGTCGGGCCCGGGGTAGCTCTTGACCAGTCCGCGGGTGCTGATGGCGTACGGGGGCCCGGGGGCGCGTGGCGTGTGCGGCCCGGCGGGGGAGGCCGTCAGGAGGACGGCGCGGTCGAGATCGTCGTCGCCGGCGTGTCGCTGCATGGGCTGGTCCTCGTCTCCGGTTCGCCGTCCGTGGTCGCCCGCGCCCGCGCCCGGGGCGGGGGAGGGGCTCCGGGCCGGTCACGCGGGATGCGGGCCGGACCGCACCAAGGCGGTTCGGCCCGCGGGTGACCGGACCTTCGGTCCGGTGCGAGGCGCGGCCGAGGGCGGCCGCGCCGTTCCTCAGGATCTGGTGCGGTAGGAGTCCGGCCGACGGCCGTCCCGGGTTAGGGCCGCCGGCCGGATGGTGCAGCCTGTCCTACGCGCAGCTGATGCCGATGCAGACCGTGTTGAGGAGCGTCAGCAGGCCGACGCACTCACAGGTGGCGGCGAAGGGCGCGCCGTCGACGCCGACCGGGTCGGTCTCGGGAAGGGCGTGGAGCTGGGCGAGCAGTTCGATGTCCTGGTTCTCCATGACGTTCTCCTTCTCTGTGAAGTGGCGGCAGCCTCTGCTGTCGCTCACACCGGCGGCTGGACCATCCAGTGCCGGGGGTCTGTGTGACGGATCCGCAGGAGGAAGGCCAGGATTCCGGCCGATCCGTCGCTCCAGCTGGTCGAGACGTCCCCGTACTCGTTGGGGAAGACCACGTGGCCGTGGTGGTGGGCCCTCTCGGCGAGCAGGAGGTGGGCGAGGTCCTCGGCCATGGCGCGGTACTCCGGGTCACCGGTGGCGTCGGCCATGTCGAGGAGGAAGTCACCGTTGCCCGCCAGGCCGTGGCACTGGGTCAGGGCGGCGCGGGAGGAACGCTCGGCGACGGCGTACGTGCTGCGGCGGGCGAGGTCGCCGAAACGGTCGTCACCGGTGGCCTGCCACAGGCGGACGAGGAAGGTCCCGATGCCGGCCGAGCCGTGGCACCAGTACGGAGCGGTGGGCACGTCGCCGGACTGGGCCGGCCACTGAGCCGTCTCGCCGACGCGCACGGCGTCGGCCAGCAGGTTCTCGCCGACTTCCACCGCCAGGTCGAGGTGTGCCGGGCGCCGGGAGACGGCGGCCGCGGCGAGGAGGAAGGTGCCGATGCCCGACGTCCCGTGGGCGAAGCCGAGGTACCGCTTGCCCCCCTCGGACGACGCGACTTCCGCGGGGACCGGCCAGCCCACTCCGCCCGCCTCGCGCTGGACCGCGGCGGTCAGCCGGTCGGCCGCGTCGACGGCCAGCTCGGCGAAGCGCGCGTCCCCGGTGCGGTTCCACAGGTGCAGGGCCGCGAGTCCGCTGCCCGCGGAGCCGTGGGTGATGTCGTGGTGGGGCGTCCTCCGCTGGGGCGCCAGCGCCAGGGTCAGCGCGTGGTTCACGAGCCGGTCGTCATCGATGGCGCGCCCGGCGTCGTAGAGCGCCCAGGCCGTGCCGCGTCCGCCGAAGTGCAGGCCGGGCCGCATCGCCCGCGGGTCGGTGCGGTCCTCGATCCACCGCCCCGCCGCCGCGAGCAGTCCGGGCAGCCGCGGGTCGCCGGTGAGCTCGAAGTAGCGCGTCAGGACGGCCAGTACACCGGCCGCACCCTGCTGCACCGTGCAGGGATCGCTCTCCCCGGACCGGGTGGACACGGGCCACAAGCGCTGCTCGTCGGAAGGCGTCATGGAGTCGACGAGGTGGTCGACCATCCCGCTCACCGCGTCCCGCACCTCGTCGCCCCGCGTACTTCGGGAGGCGGCCACGGGCACCGGACCCCTGTCCTCCGCCGTGCGGAGGGCCTCACGGGCCCGTCGCGGGTCCCAGCGTTCGGCGGGGTCGTCCCGCATCAGCCCGAGGATCACCTCGATCACGCCGTCCGGCAGCCGCAGCGACCCCGCACAGGCGGCCAGCCACGCGGCGAGCCGTTCCTCGGTGGTCCTGCCGGCCGGAAGCGGACCGCTGCCCGCCTCCGCCCGCGCCTCGGCCTCCTCGGCCAGGGCTCCGACCGCGGTTCCGGGCGCCTCGTCGGTCGTCACGCCGGGCGTCTCGTGGGGCATGGCCCCCGTTGACGCATCCGTCGCCGCGCCGGGGTGCTCGTCCGGGCGGACGGGTTTCTCGTCCAGCAGGTTCGGCACCTTGCCGGCCAGGACGAAGCAGGCGGTGGCGCCGAGGCTGTAGTAGTCGGCCGTCGGATGCACCGGCGCGTCGGCCAGCCGCTCCGGGGCGCTGAAGCCGGGGGTCCCCACGCGGGTCGGCACCGCGGTCTCGCCCGTGTGGACGGCGAGCTCCAGGTCGATGAGGCGCAGCTCCCCGTCCGGCTGGACCATGACGTTCCCCGGAGTGAAGTCCCGCAGCACGCATCCCCGCGCGTGCGCCGCCTCGACCAGCTCCACCAGCCGCCGGACCTGCGCCAGGGCGTCCGCCCGGTAGCGCTCGCCGCCCACGTCGCGGAAGTGCTCCGCGACCCAGGTCCGCAGCGTCACACCCGGCACTTCCTCCTGGGCCAGGAACACGTGCCCGCCGTGCTCGAACATGCCCAGCGGCTCCGGAGCGAGCCCCAGACCCTTGAGCCGTTCCAGCATGTCCGCCTCGGCGCGCAGCCAGTCCCGCACGTCGTACCCCGAGGCGTCGGCCTCCACGTGCGGCCGGGCCTCCTTGATGACGACGCCGGCCCCCGTGGTCACGTCACTGCCCCGGTAGACGCCACCCTTGTTGGTGTGCCGGATCGCCTCCCGCACGGCGAACCTGCCGGCGAGCACCACCGGACCGCCCTTGGTGCCCCCGCTGCGCGGCGCGGCCGCCGGCGCAGCGGGGAACGGACACACGGCCCAGGACGGCGGCGAGTACTGCCCGGTGCGCTTGTCCTCCACGGGGTTGCCGTCCGGGTCCTCGATGAACCACACGAGCAGACCGTCGTCGGACAGCCGGCGCCGGCCGACGAAGGCCCCGTAGCGGTAGTGCACCAGACTGCGCACGGCGTAGGGCTGGTCGGAGAGGATCCGCGGCCCGGCGAGCCCCGCGGTCGCCCGGTGCAACTCCCGGGCGAGTGCGGCCGCGTCGGCGTCGGAGCGCGGATACACGGTGAGGAACTTTCCCGAGCTTCCCCGGGGCGTGGCACGGGAGTTGAGCGCGCTCACCTGCTCCAGCGACCGGGCGAACTTGAACCCCGATGTGTCCTTCAGGAGCACGCCGAGCGCACGGGTCAGAACCGTCGGCGCGGACGCCGTCGTCGCCGACACGTGCAGCTTCCACCCCTGCTCCCGCCGCGTACCGGACCGCGGTGCCAGGCGGCACCACATCTCGTCCGCGTCGACCGTCCACCGCGCGTCGGTGGCCGTCGCGCGCAGCTCGTGCCGGAGAATCGCTTCCAGATCAACTTCGGTGGCGTGGCTCGTCATTCGTGTGCCTCTCGACCGTGAGGACCGCTGGCGAGAAGGTGCCCGAGCCGACGGGCGATCCAACCAACTCCCCGCCGCATTCACCGGATTCAGCGAGCGCTGGGGGGCTGTTCCCCGTTGAAGAGGCGCGCCCGGCGCAGTCGGAGGCGCACGTCAAACCGTGACGGAGAACGACGGGAGGGGTGTGAGGTGCGGGAGCGTCGACAGGCCCTCGAACACGAACAGCTCAGGATGCCGACGGGCGAACGCCCGTCGTGCCGACCGGCGATCACCCGGGGAAGCCCGTCGAGTCGGGACCGGTCCGGTGCGACCACCCGGCGGACGGACGAAGTCGACGTCGACGCGAGGGGGTGGAGCGCGGGGAGGTATACCTCGGTGGTGTGTCCGGTGGTGTGTCCGATGGTGCGTCCGGAGGTGTCTCCGGTAGGGCCGGTAGGGCCGGTAGGACCGGTAACGCCGGAAGGGACCCGAAACGGGAGCGGGTCCGAGGGCGTAGCCTGCCCCCGGACCCTGTCGATGCCGCTCACATCACACGCCGGCACACTTGAGGACCCGGGTCATTCGTCATTGCGTCGCGTCCTGCCTTTGGACCACCGCCGATCGAGCTCGGCGGACCAGATTCGAACTGGCATTTCGACGCAGCAGGGCCCGGGCCCGGTCGATCCGGCGATGAGCGGCGCATGCTGAGTCTGGAGCAATAGTCTGAGATTGACCGCGGTCTGCCTCTGCCTGATTGGGCTATCCCGGCAGGAGTGCCGGGAGGAGGATTCGAACCTCCACTGGAACCGCGGATGTCACGACAAGGCTCAGCTTCAGCTTTGCGCTCCTCGCGCACCCCGACCGTTTTCTGTGGCCGGGGAGTTCATGGGGTGTCCCCGCTACCCGAAGAGGTAGCCGAAGACGGCGTCGCCGACCCGCTGGTCGGTGACCTCGGCGCTGTTCGCCTCCTCGCGGGCGAACTTCACCGCCTGCTGCAGGTTCTCCACCCGCGCCAGCAGCTCGTTCACCCGGCGGGCCGGCAGCGCGCCCGAGAACTTCACCGTGGTCCAGTAACCGACGGGCACGTCCTCGTAGTACACCTCGACCTGGGCCGGGTGCTTGTCCGTGGCCTCCGCCTTCACGTGGTTGCGCGGGACCTTCTTCGTACGGACCGTCCGCACGACCTCGGTCTTCCACGCGTCCGTCGACGGGTCCTGCGTCCACGACTCGGCGGCGTCCAGCACGGGAAGCTTGCGGACGAACGTGCTGATGTCCGTCAACTGCTTCTCCAGGAACAGCAGATAGGCCACCGGCACCCGCGCGACGAGCACCCGCCCGTCGACCGTGATGTCCGCCCGGGCCTCGCAGTTCGCCCAGTCCTTCGTGGCCGTCACATCGAAGAGACGGGTGAGCACCCGCGCGGTCTCGCGCAGGACGTCCTCCGCCTTCACCTGCACCAGCGTCGACTCGGGCGGCAGCTGCTCGCCCTCCTCGTCCTTCGGCTGGTAGGTACGGGAGATACCGGCAAGCAACGCGGGCTTCTGCAGGCCGTGATGTGCCGCCGTCAGGTCCTGGTGCGCGCGGGACTTGACGCCCTTCTCCACTGCGATGATCTGGTTCAGTTTCGTTGCCACGTCGCCGACCCTAGATCGCGAACCCCGTCATGAGAAACGATTTTCTTCGCGCTGCCCACGGGGGGGTGCCCGGGCCCGCGATGCTTCTCCGGTGTGTGCCGGCGCCTACACCTCGGGAAGGGAGGGATCGGGCGTCCAGGGCGCCGGCGCGGAGAGCGACCAGCGCTCGTGGTCCCGCCAGGCACCGTTGATGTACAGGTAGTCCGGGGACACACCCTCGAACCGGAACCCCAGACGCTTCACCACGGCCAGGGACGCCTTGTTCGCCGGCTGGATGCTGGCCTCCAGCCGGTGGAGCCGCAAGTCGTGGAAGGCGTGCTCCAGGACCAGCCCCAGCCCCTCCGTGATGTAGCCGCGCCCCGCGGACGGGGCGAAGGCCGCGTAGCCGAGGGACGCACCCTGGTAGCGGCCCCTGATGATCGAGTTGATGTTGACGGTGCCGGCCGCCTCACCGGTCTCCCGCACGCGGATCAGGTACCCCCGGTTGCCGCCGTCCTCGAAACGCGTCATCCAACTGCGGAACTCCGTCACTTCCGAAGGCAGTTGCATGAAGGGGGAGTGCAGCTCGGCACTCGCCCTGACCAGCGAGCAGAACTCCTCCTCGTCGGCGAGGGTGAGGGGGGACAGTTCGACGCGCGCAGGTGAAGGGGACATGGCCACATGCTAGTAGGCCGTGTGTCCGAAAGACGTCGTGCGAGAGGACGCGTGCGATGCGCGACGGCCTGCCCGGCGCAGGGTCTCCAGGCGCCACCGCGGCCCCAGCCCCAGCCCAGGCCGCCCCAGCCCAGCCCCAGCCCGCGCCGCCCCAGCCCCGGCCAGGCCAGGCCGAGACAGGCCCGTCCCAGGCCGAGCAGCCTTGGCCTGGAACCGGGTCCGTCCCGGGCGGTCTACGCCCTCGTGGCCAGCAAGTGCACCTCGCGGAACTGCCTCTTGTTCGTCGCCACGGGCTCCATCACCAGGCGCGCCGACTCGATGAGCCCCTGCGCGCGCAGCAACCCGGCGAACCGGTCGGGATCCCACCGGTAGGCCGTGACCACCGTGTGGTCGTACTCCTGCGTCTCCTGCTCGGGTCCGTCCGTGGCGGGAAACTCGAAGAGCACCTGACCGCCCGGAGCCAGGACGCGGGCGATCTCCTCCAGTACCCCCGGCAGCTCCTCCGGCGGTGTGTGGATCACGGACCATCGCGACAGCACCCCGGCGAGCGACCCGTCGCCGATCTCCAGGGCCTCCATCGAGCCCACCTCGAACCGCATCTCCGGGTACGCCTCCCGGGCCAGCCCGACCATCACCGGCGAAGCGTCCACCCCGAAGGCGTCCAGGCCCAGCTCCCGAAGGTGAGCCGTGACCTGTCCCGGTCCGCACCCCAGGTCCACGACCTGGCCGCTCACCGCGCCCGCCAACTCCGCGAACGCCCCGAGCAGCGCCCGTTCCAAGGGGCGATCGCCCAGTGGGTCCGGGAACAGCTCCGCGTAGCTCTGGGCGACGGCGTCGTACGCCCGTCCGGTGGTGTGCGCCGTGTCGTGTTCGGTCATCCGCCGACCGTACCCGGCGGCGCGGCCGGACCGGCCAAAGGGAGGACGGGAGCCCCACGGACGCGGTGACCCCCTGATGCGGTGACCCGTGCCCTCGTGACTCCGTCGCTAGGGCCTGTCGTCACCATCCCCTCTGCCCCGCGACGCCTGGCACGCGCTCTCGCCGCGCCGGGCGAAAGCGCGAGTACGTCCCGTACGAGCACTTCCACCCGGCACACCGA
>NZ_JBVJMN010000041.1:0-72694 GCF_055584185.1 Streptomyces sp. NPDC104202
TGTGGGGCGTCTATCTTTTGTTTTTCTTTTCTCCTCCTTCCTCGTGGCTCGGCCCCTCCCCCCCCCCCCCCCCCCCCCCCCCCCCCCCGCTCCGCATCGTGTCAGCCCGCGAGGGTCCCCGGGGCCGGATTGTCACGCTCGGTCAGTTCGGTCCCTTCGGTCCCTCATGGATCTTCGCGACGGCCCGCACGACCGGGTTCGCGCCGGACACGATCCGGTCGATGGACAGCTTCACCAGGTCGCTGGCGGCGTCCGCCTTCGACGGCATCGCGTGCGTGTGGTGGACGGCGGTCACCAGGCCGGACAGCTCGGCGATCAAAGCACCGGCCAGGAGGTTCCCGACCTGCTGCTGCGTGGCCAGGGCCTCGGCCTTGGTCGGCTCGTCGGACGGCCGGGCGGGCGGCTCCCACATCGCGTACGGCATCGCCTCGATGTGCTCGGCCATCATCCGCAGGAGGCCGGCGGCCGTCTCCTTGCGCTGCACGCCGGGGGACGCCTTGGCCTCGCCGGGCAGCAGGCGCAGCGGCGGCCGCGGTTCGTTCTTCTCGTGCACGGGCTCGGGCTCCTTCTCGGTGGGGGTGTTCATGGCGATGCCCTGGCCACTGACGGGCAGGATGATGTGGTCGGCGAGCCAGACCTGCTGCATCCAGCTGGACGCCTCGGGGACGGTGAAGCCCTCGTGCTCCCACTCGGCGTGCAGGCCGCCGCCCGAGCCCGGGTAGATCTTCTTCCCCGGCCCCGGCGCGTTCGCCTCGGTCCAGATCTTGTTGACCTCTTCGCGGATCGGCGTGCTCAGGTCTCGCTCGCAGCTGATGCCGCCGTACCGCAGCGCCCGGTCGCCATACGGCTTGGCGAAGGTGTCGACCTCGTCGCGGGTGGGGCCGTCGACCCACCTGATGGTGACGCCGCCGTAGTCGGTGCCCGCGTTGACGCTCGTCACCCGGAAGATGACGTTCTGGTACCGGTTGCGCAGCGCGCGGCGTAGCTGACTGGCCCGTTCCTTGGGCTTCTGGTTGTCGTCCATGGTCCTCTCGCTGGGTTGACCGGGGGGGTGTCCTTGTACCTTCATTCTAGTCCACAGACACCCCCCGAGCTAGTTTGGCAGGGTGGATTGGTCAGCCGGTGCAGCGCCCGCAGACACGCTTGAGGAGCCGCCCGTGCACGGCCATGTCGTGCTGCACGTCCCCCCGTTCACCGCACAGCATGCAGGGCACGCCCGGCCACCTGCGCAGCAGCCTCCTCGGGATGACCGGCTCCTCCAGCTTCATCAGCATGGGGATCTCCTCCGGCTCCACGAAGGTGACGAGCACCCACCCGATCACCTTCGCGTACGGCTCGTAGCTCGCGAACTGCAGCGTCAGCCCGTTCGCCCCGGGGACCTCGAACACGTCGCCCTTCATCAGCTCGTCGACCCGCACCATGTCCGGCAGCCCGACGGTGAGCAGCGTCTCGCCCGTCTTCTCGACGGGCACCTCCCGCTGCGTCTCGGTCGTCGTCTCGCTCAACTCCTGTCCCTTCCTTCCCTGTTCGAAGACAAGTTGTCTTCCGTCACTTCTCGATCTTCCCGAGGACCTGGTCGATGGTGTCGGGGTGCACGAGGACGGACTGCCGGCCGCCCGCGCCCCGCGCCCGGTGCCCGCCCTGGCGGGTCAGCTCGTACTGCTCGCCGACGTACACCTCCTGCTCGGCGACCACGTCGTCGTACAGGTCGCGGCCGCGCTTGAGCTCCACCACCCGCCCGTTCGTCACGTCGAACCCCGCCTTGTACAGGTAGCCCGCGGTGACCATCCACTGCAGCAGGATCGTCGTCTCGCCGTCGGTGATGTCGTAGTGGTGGAGCAGGTGGTCACGCGCCGAGAACCACGGGTAGGCGTAGCCGAGGTAGCTGCCGCCGAGGCAGCGGGCGGCGACGTCCGGCGTCGGCAGGCCGGCCGGGGTCGGCTCGCCGGGGACGTCGGCCAGGTCAACGACCATCCCGAGGGCCTTGATCCCGTACTCGCGGGTGATCGAGGTGGCGCGCTCGGCGCCGCCGTCGGTGTTCCACGGGGTGCCCAGGTACGGGAAGCTGTCCGTGCGGTACGCGTCGCGCAGCTGCCGGGCCGCGCTGACCATCGAGTCGACCGACTGCGGGTCGTACTCGAACTTCGTCTCCGCGATGCGCTGCAGGGTGGCGTCGTTCAAGGGGTGTCCTTCCGTCGGGGCCCGTTCGGGCCTCCTACCGCCTCAAGACCCGCCACGTGGGCGGGCCTCGGGGCGGCTGCTACTCGGCCGTCTGCGGGACGCTCTCGAACGCCTCGCGGGCGAGGATCATGGACTTGCGGACGCGGCGCTGCGCCTCGCGCTCCTGGAAGGCGTTGGCGTTCTTGTGCTGGCTCGTCGACGACGTCTCGCCGTACTCCAGGAAGTCTTCTTCGATCCGCTGGATCCGCGAGGAGAGCGCGCCGAGCCACACGTCGCGCTCGGTCATCTCGGGCGTCTTCTTGCGGCGCTGGTCGACCACGATCGCGACCTTCTCCCACTGGCCGTGGAGCTCCTGGAGGAACGCGATGCGCTCCTGCATCTCGGGCTCCAGGCGCCGGCGCTCGACCATCGCCTTGACGATGGCCTCAGCGGCGGCCTCGAACTCGGTGCGGGCCTGCGTGGCCTGGCGCTGGACGAGGCTGATCGCGATCTCGGCGGTCATGGTGCTCATCTCGGTCTCCCTGGTGGGTTGTTGGCGTGTTGTTCTACTTTAAGTCTAACTTTGAACGGCCTTGAAAGCTAGTTTGAAGGGGTGAATGGGCTGTGGAGCAGGTCACACAGACCCGCTCCACAGCCCCAGGTCACGCGCCCATCAGCTCCCGCATCGCCCGCAGGCGCTCGCTCGGGGCGGCGATGCCGACGCCCATCAGCGGCTCGTACGCCTCGCGCGCGAGCGGCAGGTGGAAGACCTGCGTCCCGGTCTCCCACGTCGCCATCCGTACGATGCCGTCCGCGACGGCCGCGAGCACGCGCGCCGCGCCGATGACGGCCTCGCCGTCCGAACCGTCACGCTCGCCCCACGACTTCATGCCGCTCTCGAAGCCGATCAGGTCGCACGGGACTCCCTGCCCGTCGACATAGACGATGACCTCGCGCATCCCGCTCGCACGGTCGATGTACAGGTCGGCCCGCGTCCACGGCCGGGGGCCGGCGACGTCGCCCAGCAGTTCCATCAGCTCCGCGTACGCCTCGATCGGCTCGCGCCGCATCTTCGCTCGCTTCACTGTCCCTCCAAGGGTCGGTGGTGGCTTGTCCTTGCCATTTCAGTCTAGCAGTCATAACCCTTACCGTCTAATTTGAACGGGTGAATCTCTCGAGAACGCTCACGCCCAACGACGAGGGGCCGGGAGACAAGTTGTCTCCCGGCCCCTCACCAACTGCCGCGCCTACGCGTGGACCGCGTCCCAGTGCCGCTCGATGGCCCGCTCCCACGCGGCCACGGTCCGGTCGTACCCGGCCCGCAGCCCCTCGGGCTGCCGTGCCTGCTCGGCCCGGACGCCGGCGAGCCGGTCCCGCATCTGCGCGCACTCCTCGCACCTGCCCGCACTCACCCGGCCGCCCGCTTCGGCAGGACCACCGTGGCCCGCTCGCCGTGCGACAGCCCCATATGCAGAGCCAGCACGTTCTTCCAGGAGTCGACGGACTCCTCGTCCTGCCCCTCGGCCTCGATCTGCTCGGATAAGGCTCCGCAGGTCTCGCACTCGCTCATCGCACCCTCCCCGTGCCCGCGCCCGCTATCCGGCGGCGGGGAACGGCCGCTCGAAGTCGACGTCCGCCGCACGGCCGGAGCCGAGGACGAGGCCGTCGGTGAACGTCTCGACCTCGCCGCCGCGCAGCTCGATCTCCTTGCCGCCGACCTCGATGACGAACTTCGGGCCGTTGATCCCGTCGGACGGCTCCGAGCGCACGAACGTCAGGATGCCCGCCTGGTCGAGCGCGTGCAGCCGGTCGAGCCGGGCCCTCGTCGCGATCTTCCCTTTGGCCTTGGCCACGATTCTCCTCCTCTTTCACACCCGCTTTCCAGCCTAGTTCAAACGGGTACGGCGGGGGAGACCCGGGGCGTGTGTCCCGGGTCTCCCCCCTTCATCCGCAGGTCAGGACCGGCGGTGCGTGACGACCCTGCGCCGCTTGCCCGCGTCCGTCATCGCCGGGAGGCACGCCCGGATCGACGCCATCGCCGACGCCATGTGGTCGTTGCCGTTCGACGCCTCCCCGGGGTCGACGGACTCCATCTCACGCCGGGTCAGCTCGAAGGCAGGCGCGCCCGGGTTGGACTTCTCCCACCACACCGACCTCGGACGGTCCCACGGCGCGTACTCCGGGCCCGGGTCGCTCTCCCCGGTCCAGGACTGGGCCGCCGCGTCGATCTGGGCGCCCACAGGCGGCGTCGCGGGCCGGGCGGGGTCGTCTACCGGCAGGCCGCCGGGAACGTCCGGCACAGCGGCACTCAGGCGCTTCTCGACCACGGCCCACACGTTGCGGGCGCTGTCCAGGCCGGCGGCGAGAAGGGTGTGCAGCCGGTCACCGGACCAGCCGGACTCGATCAGGGCCCACACCTTCGGCGCGAACCAGAACGGGTACTCCAGCTCGCCGAGGAGCCTCAGGCCCGCGTCCACGACGTCCTGGTCCTGCAGCCGCGCGAGCGCGAGGCAGCCGCGGTTGGACACCCACAGCGGACCGGCGTTCGCCGGGCGCTCCCGCTCGGGCAGCGCCGCCAGGCGCTCCAGAGCTTCCATCGAGCCCACGACTGACGCCGGTTGCCGCTTCTTCTTCGCCGGTTCGACCGCAACCGGTTCAACCGGTCCCGCCTCGCCCGCCCGCGCGTCGTAGCCGACGGCGCGGGCAGGCGGGACTACCCCCGGCGTGGCCGCTTCGCGTCCACGCGGGGAACAGGCACCGGTTGCGCGTCGATCTTCAACGTCCCCACTTGTCCGGACATCCTGATCGTTTCCGCAGGTCACAACGGACGTCGATCCTCGACGGCCGTCTCCCTGGCCAGGCAGGCGCCCGTCGATCTCCGACGTCCCGGACTGCCCCGCCTCGTCCTGCTCTGCCCGCTGCGTCCCGGTGTTGACGATCGACGTCCCGGGATGTCCCATCGTGACCGGCTGGTCGGTCTCGTCCGAAATTCCCTCGCGGACACGGCGTGCCGCGTCCATGAGGACGTCCAGCGCCGGTAGCGTTCCTGCCATGTCGGTCACGGCGTAGAGGTGCTGCCAACCTCCTGCGACCGGAGCCGAGTGGTGCAGGAGGTAGCCGCTACCCGCCAGAGAGCGGCGCAGCTTCCTGAACCGGTAGTCGGTCAGCCCAAGACCATCACGGATCGCGTGCGAGCTCGTGGTGCCAGAAGGCATCCGCAGCAGCTCCGCGAATCCAGCCCGCACATCGAGCGGCAGCGCTCGTGCACTGATCGCCGCACTGTCGGGGTTCGCGGTCCGGGCAATCACCAGGAGCACCGTGCCGGGCATCTCGCCGGCCGGGGGGCACCCCACGCCCATCGCACCCTCGGGGGTCCGGCCGTCGTTCCTCAGGCCGTCCGCTTTGCTCATCTTCCGTTCTCTTTCTCCCGGCAGCGGGAGCGGAGGACGCGAATGTCGACAAAGTCACTTACGGGGCAATACGGACATCGCAGCCCGCACTGTCGGAGCAATCCGCTACGCTGTGCGCAGCGCTCAATGGCAAGGGATACGGCCTGCCAGCCACACACCTAACACCACCGAGCAGCCCATAAGTGAAGATTGTCGACAAAGCTCCATCCTCGGCTGCCAAGCCGGTTGTTGTGCGAGGGCCCCGGTGCCAACCGGAACCCTCGCGGGTTGGAAGCCGCTCGCGTCTCTCAGGCGCTCGCGGCATTGCTGTCCGGCTCGCTCCATGAGCTCGCCGGTTTCTCTCAACTCCACAGGTCAAAGCGCGGTGCGACAGGGCAAATTGCCCAAATGCTCCTGCCGCGCCAGCGGTCGTCAGACTGCACGTGGATCGCACGTCTCAGCGGTCCGCAAATCGCGAAGCTCCCAGGGCGCTGCCAACGCCATAACGGGAGCTTCTCGCTTTTCCCCAGGCATGATCCACAGCTTGTGCATGAATTCACGCCGTCATGATCCTAGCGTCAAGTAGCACCTGTGCCGGGCATCTTTCGACCGAACTCACGTACCAGTAACGGCAGTATGATCGTCGTTCCCGGGGACCGGCCCACCCACCCCAACGGCAGACGGCCGGCCCCGGTGACGCACTACTTCACCCGCCGCACATACACGCGACCTGCCTGTTCCTTCTGAGGCGGGACCTCGCCCCGATTGGCGTAGTCCTCTCGGACGGCATTCTGATCGAGGCCGTAACTCGATTTCGCCCGGGAGAACCGCCACTTTCCGTAACGCCCTGGCTTTCGATTACCGCCGGTCGCGACCTGCAGCCAGAACGCTTTCCATTTCTTGTGCCGGGATTCCTCATCCCTATGGGCTACGTACTGCTCCAGAGCGTGTTCAACTTCCCGGACCCGCCGGGCTATCCGGGCCTGCGCGCCGGGCTCGCCCGTCCGCGCGTCCCGGCCCCAGCACCGCCGCAGCCACGGGCAGTCGTCGCACGCGTACGACAGCCCCGGCCCCATCTCGTCCCGAGGGGCGTGGTCCGGCTGCTCGGCGAGCCGCTGGATCTCCCACACCCGCTGCAGGACCTCCGCGCGGAAGCCGGCGTCGAACTCCTCGACGATCCGCCCCGACGCCCCGGTGGCCCGGTCGACGTACAGCCACACCACCCAACGGGCGCCGTGCGCAAGCGCGTACCCGCCGACCTGCATCCGGTCCTCGAACGTCTCGCCCCGGCCGAGAACCCGGTCGAGCTTGTGCTCCCCGACCGTCTTCAAGTCCACGATGACGTCGCGCCACAGCAGGTCCAACGTCCCCGGGATGCCCGACGTCGAGCCGTCCGCCAGGAGCACCGGCACCTCATGGCGGCCGCCGCCGGGCAGCACCCGGGCCAGCGCCGGGAGCAGCACCTTGTGGATCGCGGTGCCGTGGTTCGCCGCCCGGTTCTCGCCCTGGACCAAGTCCGGGTCCGACGGCCGGACACCGGCCGCCCGGTACGCCGACTGCTTGCGGCAGCCGCCGAGCCCGGACATCGACAGCCCGAACAGGTCCGTGCGGGCCGCCTGCGCCTCGGCGGTGATCAGCCGGTAGGCGTCGATCACCCCTTGGTCGATGGCGGCCCCGACCGCGTCCACGTCGTCGTACGTCTCGGCGCTCACGTCAGCCTCCCAGGATGCAGCCGGGCCGGTGCTGGCCCGTGCTGGTGAACGCCTCCAGGCTGCAGCCGCACGGCATGGTGCCGCCCGCCGACACGAGCGGCACCGGCTCCGGCGCAGGCCGCGGTTCGGCCGCCTTCGCCACGATCCGGCGCCCCGTCATCAGCGCGGCCTCCTCCGGCCCCCACATGCCCTCGCCGCCGGTCGGTTCTCCGGCCTCGGGGGCGGCGGCCGCCGCCGGGGCGCCCGGCTGCTTCTCCTCCTGGCCGTGCTTCTCCTCGGACTTCACCACGGCTTCGCCCTTCACGATCCGCGGTGCGTCCTCGACCGCCTTGCGGACCGCGTCGCCGGCGTGCTGCTTGCCCTCCTCCGGCAAGCCCTTCGCGGCCTCGTTGGTGAGCATCTTCATGAGGACCTGCCGGACCGTCTCGCCCTCACCGGCCCACGCGTCCAGGAGCACGAGGTTCGACTCCCACACGTGGCGGATGCCCTCGACGCCGTGGCCCTTCTGCACGGCGAGGCCGGCCTCTTCGAGGACACGCAGCACCTCGGGCCCGATCTCGTTGCCGGTGGTCCAGCCCGAGTCGTCGGCCTCGCCGGACGTCTCGTCCAGGGACATGCCGAGGACCATGTTCGGCGTCCACATCGACGCCATCATCGTCGTCCAGCGGGCCCGCAGCATCGGCTTCGGCTGCTTCTCCCACTCGGCGTTCCGCTCGATCAGGCCGAGGCGCTGGGCGTCCATGATCGTGTACTCGCCGCTGATCTGCTTGCCGTCCCACGGCCGCTTGATCCAGCCGGTGCACTCGGTGTCGGTGGCGTCGAACTCGTAGTCGACGCCCTCCCGCAGCCAGATGCCCCGGATCAGGATGGCCTTCTTCCCGACCTGGCCCTTGAACGTGTAGAGCTCGTGCAGGGCCGTCCACAGCGGGATGTCCAGGGCGCGGGCCGCGAGCATGGTCGCCACCACACCGTCGGGGTTGTGGAAATACTCCCCGGGGATGGCGCCGCCCCGGGAGCGGCCGAGGATGGCCGCGAGCTGGACCATCTCCGTCAGAGCCGTCGGGCCGTCGTACCGGCCGAGCTGCCGGGCCCGGAACTGCCTCTTCTCGTCGCGCGAGGAGGCCATGGCGAGATCGCCTTGTGTCATGCGCTGTACGCTCCTGTAAGCCTCGAACTCCCCGTGAGGGGGGTTCTGGGTGCAAGGGGTCCTGTGGCGTCGGTTACCAGGCCGTTGTGCGCCGCAGGGCCCCGCTTGTGGTTCGCCGGGAGACAAGTTGTCTCCCGGACGTCATGCGGACCGGGTGGCCGCCTCCTGCTGGGCGAACCGGTCCATGCGGAGGGAGTCCCAGCCGTGGACGACGCCACGGCGGCTCTGCGTCGTGGGGACCTCCTTGCCGTCGACGGTCTTCGTCGGCGCCTTGCCGATGACGACGTCGGGCTGAGGGAACTTCCCGGCCACCCGCCGGTCGTGGAAGTACGCGTTGGAGATCGCGAGCTTCTGCATGATCTGCCGCCCGCCCAGGTACCGCTTCGGCACCGACGTCCACTTGGCCATGAACTCGGTCTCCTTGGCCTGCTGCTCTGGGGTCAGCGCCCCGGGCTTGTGGCCGACGACGGGGCGGCCGTTCTCGTCGAGACGTCCGGTCTCCTGGAAGAACTTCACCGCCCGGTCCCGGTCCCATCCGGCGGACACCTTGCCAGCGGAGTCCTCGTCCCCGACGATGACGTCAGGGCTGAGCAGCCGCCCGGCGTTCTCCATCTGCCGGACGGACTTGGAGTCGGCCAGGCCGGCGAGCTCGGCGAGCTGCGTGCGGTCGAGGTAGTACCTCGTGATCGTCGGTGGCATCGGGGGTCTCTCCTCGGTACAGGTCACGGTCCTTACCTCCCATTCTAGCCCGTATCGGGCCAACAAGCTAATTTGAGCGGGTGATTCCCGCCGTGGTGTTGATCACTCACCCCACTCGGCCACCAGGCAGGGGCCGCAGTAGTCCTCGCCGAGCTGGACGTGGTTGCCGCACCCGGTGGCCGCGAGCCCGTCGCACTCCTTGGGTCGCGGGGCCTGGCACGGCGTCCAGCCCTCCTCGCGCTCGTCCTCGACGCGCTCCTCGTCGTCCGCCCAGTGGGCGAAGTCCATGAACTCGGTCTGCAGGTAGCCGCCACCGATGCCGGCGACCGTCACCTGCAGCCGGATCGGACGGGGCAGCTCGACGAGCCCGTACCCGCAGTTCTCGCAGACGGCGTCCGCGTCCTCGGCGTGCACGGGGGTCGCGAGGATGTCCCAGGACTGCCGCGCGATCTCCTCGGGCGTCAGCTTCTTCTCGGTGGTGACGGTCATCTCTCGCTCCTCGCGGGGTGGTTGGCGGGTAACTTTCTGTATCCAGTCTAGCGTTCAACACTCCTCGTGACTAGTTTGAAAGGGTGAATGAACTGTGAGGCGGGCCACACAACGGGCCCGCCTCACAGTCGCTCACCGGATCAGCCGGCCTTCGGGACGAACACCACCGAGGCGAACTCGGCCACCTGCCCCTCCCGCTCCGTCCGACCGGTCAGCGTGATCACCCCCGCGTCGTTGTACCCGGCGCCGTCGTACGGCCCGTACCGGAAGCAGTCCCGGATCTCCGCCCGCACCTGCGCGCCCGGCACCATCCGCACCGCCCGGCCCGTCTCGACCGCCGAGCCCTCCGGCCACTGCGTGACCGTCACCTCGTACTCCACCGCCTCGTCGACCTTGAAGCCGTACCGCTCGACCAGCACCCAGGCCCGCGCCTCATCCCAGTCCGCGGTGGCGTGCAGCGGCTCGAAGAACTCCCGCTCCATCTCCATCCGGGACGCACCCGCGTACCCGTCCGACCGCCGCCTCCACACGTAGTACAACCTCTGGTCGCCGGCCGGGACGCTGCCCGCCACCTGCCCGTTGTCGATGACCGTGCTCACCCTCAACTCCTCTCGGCGGAAGACAGTTTGTCTTCCCACGCCCTCAAGGCCCGGACCCTCACGGGCCGGGCCGGGGCTTTCGCTCAGACGGCGGGCAGCGCAGGCACCGCCGTGTACGTCCAGATGACCGTCAGCCCGTTGTGACCCTCGAAGGCCAGGAAGACCGTCAGCCCCATCTGTGCGGGCTCCATGAACCCGGGCCGCCCCGAGACCCGCGCGAGGCGGTCCCGGATGTCCTGGCCGGTCACGATCGACTCACTGCAGACCACCGTGTCCTGCGGCGTCATCACCGTCACCGTGGCGGCGAACAGCTGGTCGGCGTCGATCTCCAGGACGGGCATGGCGTACGTGCTCAACTCGTGCTCCTCGGCTGGTGGGTGGTGGCTTGTCCTTGTACATCCAGTCTATTCCACATACCCGCTGTGGACTAGTTTGAACGGGTGAATTAGCCGTGGAGCGGATCACACAGACCCGCTCCACGGCCGGGCCTCACTCGGCGGGCGCCGCGTCGATCGCGATGATGTCCGTCCACGGCCCCGCGTGGACGTCGCCCGGACCCTCGATCGTCTCCATCCGGTACGTCTCCGCCTCGCCGTCCACCTCGGCCACCGTGCCGTAGTGCGACTCCTGGCACTCCTCGCACCAGGCCGTCACCCGCTCGCCGACCAGCGGCCGCAGCAGCCGCGCCACGAACGTGATCGTCTCCGGCCCGGCCACCACCCGGATGATGCCGCGGTTGACCTGCTCGACCTCCACGCCCGGCTGGCCGGCCGCGATGCCCTTGAGCTCGGCGAGCACGTGCCGCCCGTGGATCTCCTTCTCGCGGTAGTCCTCCGAGCCCCGTCCGCCCGTGCGCTCGTACTCCATCTTGTAGTCCATCTCGCGGTCGATCATCAGGCTCATCAGGGCGTCCATCGCAGGCTCCTCGCTCGAAGGGGGGTGGTCGAACTTTCTGTATTCAGTCTAGCTTTCAGCCCTACCCCTAGCTAGTTTAACGGGGTGAATGGGCTATGTTGCGCATCACATGGACGACAGCGCCCTCTTGATCATCGGCGCCATCGCCGCCGGCGCCTCCTGCAGCATCCGCGCGAACTGCGCGCTCGCCTGCGCCGCCCAGGGGTCACGCGACAGGCCGACCAGCTCGCGCATGTCACCGCGCACGCGCCTCACCAGGGACGCACGCTCGCGCGGCATCCAGCCCTCCGGGATCTCGCGCGTCGCGCCGGCCACCAGCTCGTACGCCGCGCACTCGCCCAGCTCATCCGTCAGCGCGTCCGCCAGCTCGTACAGCGCCTCCTCCACGCGGCCCGAGTTCTTCACGAGGAAGACGCCCAGCTTCTTGCCGTCGCGCGCGGTGTCGATGTTCAGGCCGATCGTCATCTTCTTGCTCCTTGTGGAGGGGGGTGGTTGAACTTTCTGTATTCAGTCTAGCTTTCAGGCGCACCCCTAGCTAGTTTAACGGGGTGAATAGCCGTGATGTACACCACACGGTGAATGGGCCCGTGGGGCCGCCTGTGACGGCCCGTGAGCCCGCGCGGGGGGTAGGGGAGTCGGACGCGCCGAACGCCCCGGAGGCGGCCGCGTGGCCGCCGGGGCCCGGCCGGTAGCCGGCCGGGCCCGGGGGCCGCCTACTCGGCCGCCTTCGCGAACCGGTCCGCCGCCTTCTCGACCGCCTTCCGGGAGCAGCCGACCTCGGCCGCCGTGAAGATGCCGTCCCCCATCGAGATCGCCAGGCCGTCGAGGTAGCACGCGATGTAGTGCAGCACCTCCGGCCATGCCTGGATCCACGCCGAGCTGCCGCCCTTCCACACCTGCATCTTGGCGCCCTCCAGGGCGACCCGGGCCGCCTTGTCGGCCTCCGCCGGGGACACCATCGCGTCCCGCTCCATCAGGTGGTCGAACAGCCTCCCCGACATGTACGTCTTCGGCATCTCCGCGCCCTCGGCGGGGGCGGCGAGCTCGTCGGTGGCGGGGGTGGCGGTCTCGGCGGTCATCGCAGGCTCCTCGGTGGTGGGTGGCTGAACTTTCTACATTCAGTCTAACTTTCAACCCACCCCCTAGCTAGTTTGAGAGGGTGAATAGACCGTGGGGCGGGTCACACGACCCGCCCCACGGCCACCGGCTCACGCCTGGGCCGTCGCGAAGCGGATCGCCGCCTTCTCGATCACCTTCGCGTTGCCACCGGCGGCGGCCGCGGTGACCACGCCCGTCGAGACCAGCTCGGCCAGCTCGTACAGGTGACGGGCGACCTCCACCAGGACCGCCTTCGGCCCGGACACCCACACCGACCGGCCGCCCGTCCAGACCTGCTCCTCGCCGCCCTGGACCGCCGCGCGGGCCGCCACCTGCAGCTCGCCGTCCCCGGTCGGCAGCCCGTTCTTCACGAAGTAGTCGTGCACCTTGCCGGCCATGTACGCCTTCACCGTCTCCTGCGCCTCGGCCTCGGCGGCCGCCACGGTCACCTTCTCGTCGGCGTCGGCCGCAGCGGCTTCCTCGGCGGTCGCCGGGCCCTCGACGACGACCACGGGGGCCTCGTCCCGCACGCGCGAGCCGTAGTTGCGCACCGACGGGTACGGCCGGGTCGGGTCGCTCGGGAACATGCCGTACGAGATGCTCACGCGGAAGGAGAAGCCCTCGGCCGCGCTGGCCTCCTCGATGGCGTCCGCGTGCTCGACGACGACCGCCTCGGCCTCCCGGCTGAGGAGCAGCACGTACGTGCCGATCCGCTCCTTGTTCTTGCCCTTGCCCCTGTACTCGCCCTCGACCTTGAAGTCCTTGCCGGAGCCCTGCTTGAGGCCGAGCGCCTTGAGCGCGCGGGCGATGGCGATGGTGGGGGTCTTGGCGCTGGCCATGTCGAACTCCTCGGTTCAGGGTGGGTGGTTGGTGCGTGATCTTGTGCTTTCAGTCTAGCCAACATCGCGCTACCCATCTAGTTTGAACGGGTGAATTGACCGTGGAGCGGATCACACAGATCCGCTCCCAGTCGACCCACCCGCTCTACCACTCGGGCTCGTGCGCGGGCGCGGCCGCCACCGGCCGCCGGTCACCGCCCAGGCAGTAGCAGAGCACCACCTCGGTCGTCTCCGCCAGGTTCGCCGCCTCCCGCCGCACCCGCTCCAGCTCCTCCGTCCACGGCTGCAGCGTCACCTTCCAGCCGCCGTCCGGCTGCGCGGCGCCGAGGTCCGCGCACTCCTGCTCCGCGTGGAACTCCCACCAGTCCTTCCGGTCACCGAAGACCTGGCCGTACAACGTCCGCTTCATGCCGCCGCCCTCTTCCCTGCCCGGCCCGTGATGGGCTGGATCTTGAACTCCCTCAGCACGTGGTCCATCGACCCGTTGTCCGGGAACCACCGCCAGTCGTCGTCCTTCTGGGTTCCCGGGTTCGCCGTCCAGACCACCATCCATCCGGGTCCACTCGTCCGGGAGTCCGAGCACAGCCGCATCGCCTCCTCCCGGGTCACCTTCCACAGCACCCGCTTCCACCGGGGCCCGCCCCGCTGGCTGACGAGGTAGCAGTACACCGGCTCGTCCAGCCACGCCCGGTTCACCTGGCGCCAGATCCGCTCCTCTTCCTCCTCAGTGAGGACGAGGGCCGGCCCCGACCAGTCGACGGGTATCTCGCCTACAACCTGCACGCGCACTCCTCTCCGGCCAGGGGCCGGAAGACAAGTTGTCTTCCGGCCCCCGGCCTGCTCCGTCAGATCAGGTTCGAGCTCGGCTGGTACGTGCGGTGCTCGGCCAGGGCCCGGCACAGGAGCGTGTCCCGCAGGAGCGCGGTCACCATCATCGACTTGGCCTCTTCCGCCGAGTCGTGGCACCACAGGTCGAGGAACACCGACGCCATCAGGTCCGCGGTGCCCTCGTCCAGGTGCGGGTACCAGTCGTGCTGGCACAGGTACGCCCCCGCCCTGGCCATCAGCTCCGGCGTGTGGACCCGCTGGTCGGACGCGACCGCGCACTCGGTCTCGGGCCGGCGCATGATCACACCGTCCGTGGTGACGACCGTGACCCGGTCCTCCGAGCGCCAGATCTCCTCGACGGTGTACTTCCTGATGACGCGCGCCAGCTTGCGTTCGCCCTCGTGCATGACGACGACCATGCTGCCGATCGGTTTGACGTTCACGTGCTCGCTCCCTCTGTTCTGCGGTGGGGTGGCTGTCCTTGTGGGGCCGGCGGGCCCCCGGTGGGGCCCGCCGGGTCGATCAGATGTCCTGCAGCGTCATCCGCACGTACCGGACGCCGCCGTCCTCGGTCTCCAGGGCGAACACGCGCTGGATGCCGGCCGCGACGTCCTCGCAGAGCGGGGCCTCGGGGAACTCGGTGCGGTCGGGCTCGGCGAACTGGCCGCCCGGGAAGTGCCCGCCCTCCATCGCGGTGTCCAGGGCGCGCATCACCAGGTGATCGGCGATGACGAACGCGGGGATCTTCTCGGTCATCTCGGGCTCTCTCCTTGGGGGTTGCCGTGTCGTGTTGACTCTTTAACTCTAACTTTCAACACCCTTGAAAGCTAGTTTGAACGGGTGAATGGATCGTGGAGCGGATCACACAACCCGGCGCATCTCGATCAGCCCGCCCACGACCTTCTTCACGTCCGCGCCTCGCATCTCCAGCTTCGACGCCGACCCGTCCTCTTCCACCTGCAGCCAGTCGGCGAACTCCGACCGGTGCGACGCCTCCGCCATGTGCTCGCCCTCCGGCGCGTTCTGCCACTGCGACACCCCGCCCGGCCACGACTCCTGGAACCAGAGCCGGTCGGCCGCCACCTGCAAGAACCGCCCCCACAGCGGGCCCGGCAGGTCGGCCGCCTCGATGTTCACCCGCGTCCCGTCGTCGCACATCCACAGATACCAGCTCCCCAGCGCCCGGCTCTTGAAGCTGAGGCCGCCGAACTCCCCGAGCCGCAGCTCGGGCATCGCCGCCATCAGCCACTCCCGCCCGGCCTGCTGCGCCGCCACCCGGTGCGCCGTGTGCGCCTCGAACGCCGCCACAATCGCCTTGCGCCTCTTCGCCTTCATCCCTGCTGCTCCTTCACGATCATCCGCTCGTTGCTGTCCTTCTCGGCCTTCCGCGACGCCGCCACGGCCGCCACCAGGTCGGCCGCCAGCTCCTCCGCCTGGCCGTGCGCCACCTTCGCGACGTGCGGCCGGCCATCCGCCCCGACGAACGTCACCTCCACGAAGAAGGCGAACTCGCCCGGCTGCTCGGTCACGATCCGCGGGTGCTGCTGGGCGAACAGGGTCCGCCCGCCCGTCAGGTCCCGCAGCCACGCACCCGACCGGCGCACCGCGCCGTGCTCGGGCAGGAACATGGGCCAGGCCCTCTTCCTCCGGTTGATCCTCAACGCCTGCTCCTTCCTCGTTCGTTGGGGCGTCTCAACGCCCGAAGGCCCGCCCCCTTCCGGGACGGGCTCGGGCCCTGCTCCTACAGGCCGGCCTTCTTCGCCAGCCGCGCGTTCGCCTCCGCGAGGACCTTCGCCATCGCCTCGTCCTTGAGCCCGATGGGCGTCCAGGCGTCCTGGCCGACCAGCTCGACCACCTCCGCCTGGGAGATGACCGCCGAGTCCTGGCCCGGGATCCACAGGTCGTCGATCAGCCCGGTCGGCCGGTCCTCGCCGTCGACGATCTCGACGGCCGAGGGAGACCCGACGAACCCGATCTCGAACCGGCCGTTCGGGTTGACCAGCAACGTCGTCGCCGGGTTGAAGTCGTCCAGGAGGGCCTTCACCCAGAACGGGGTGACGCCGCCGTTGCCTTCGGCTCGCACGAATCGCTCCATGTCGCTGCGCTCTCTTCACTTGAGGGGTGGTGCTTGTTGACATCTTCACTCTAGCCAACAAGCCCACCCCTAGCTAGTTTGAACGGGTGAATGAACTGTGGGGCGGATCACACGGCCGCGACCTCGAACAACCCCTGCTGCGCCTCCGCGTTGTCCACGAACGCCGCCACCGCCCGCGCGAACGCCGCCTTCGGCAGGTAGTCACACACCACCGTCCGCCCGTCCCGCGCCGCCCACATCGCCCCGTCCCGCACCACCCGGAACCGCCGGCCCCGGTACGACACCGTCTTGTTGTCCCGCGCCAGCTCCACCCCGCCCCCGATCGGCGCCGGAGCGGCCGCCGCCGCCTTCTTCTTCTCCGCGAGCTCCACTGCCCGCTTCTTGTCCCGCGAGTCCCGCAGGAACGCCATCCACCGCGTCTGCAGATCGACGTGGCTGCGCTGCTCCTGCTTCGCCACCGCCGCCTGCCACGTCCACTCCTCCAGACGCTCCTTCCACGCCAGGTGCGACCCCGGCACCACCTGGTACGCCAGGTGCTCCAGACGCCACGGCAGCAGGTACCCCTTCAAGTGCCCCATGCACAGCGTCTCCGAGAACCGCGACTCCCACCCGGCCACCGACACCCGGGCCTTCTTCTGCTTGTGCTTGCCCCACGCCGACCCCGGCTCGCACAGCGCGCAGTCCGTGTCCTCGGGCATCGTCCCCAGAAGACGAATTGTCTTCCGGCTCAGCATCGCCGCGAACGCGTGACCGCGCTGCAGCCAGTTCGAGTAGTCCCACCCCGAGTTGCAGTGCAGCTGCCCCCACGGCGCCTCGTCCGGCTCGTTGCGCTCCGCGCCCGCCGGGTACTCCAGGCCCTTCATCTGCCGGTCCGGGTTCCAGCGCCGCCACCGACGGCCGAACGCACTCAGCTCCCAGTACCCGGGCTCCAGCTCCCGCACCTCGATCTCCGGCGAGAACGGCACCGGCCCGATCGTCGCCGGGTGCCGCTGCCACGCCTCCGCCGCCTTCCTGCGGCGCAGCGCTTCCTTCCGCGCCAGGACCTTCGCCTTCGCCTTCGTCGCCACGCTCTCGCCGTCGTTGACGTGGTCGGCGCCCCGGCTCACTTCGCGCACGAAGAAGTGGCTGCGCGGCAGCCGGTACGGCGCCCAGTACCCGTCCGTCGCCTTCTCGCCGCCCGCGACGATCCGCGTCGAGTCGAAGCCCTGCACGTCGTACAGGAAGCCCTCGACCTCGTACAGCTCGCCGCGCACCGTCCACGCGGCCGCCTTGTCCGCCTCCGTCCACTCGTTGGGCCCGGCCTGCGTCCAGCACACCTTCCCGAACGTGTTCCACCGCTCCTCGCCGACGTCCTCGGCCGTGAGGGTCCGCGGTTCGCTGCGCTCGCTCATCGTGCTCCTTCTGGTGAGTAAGGGGAGGGCCCCGGCCTGGTGGCCGGGGCCCGGGTGGGTCAGAACTGGAGGTACTCGGGGATCGGCTCGCCGGCCGGTTCGATGTGGAGGAACACGGTGGAGGTCCTGCCCTGCCACCGCTCGCCGCCCAGGGTGATCTTCATGAGGGGGCCGCAGTCCCCGCCCTCGTGCCGGAAGACCTCCTCGATCCCGAGGACCTTGATGCCGAGGCCGCCGTCCTTGGGGAGGCCCCCCAGGAGGAGTTCCGTGAGAACGGAGGAGGGGTTGAGGTAGTTGGTGGGGGTGACGAACTGGAGGTCGATGTCGTTGTTCATGGTTTCAGTCTAACTTTCAGACACCCTGAGAACTAGTTTGGAAGGGTGAATGGACCGTGGAGCGCGTCACACAAACGGCGGACGCGCCCGGCCCGCCACCGGTGATCCACTGGACTGGAGGGGTTCTCACCAGGGAGAACCGGCGGAGCAGGCACAACCAGCCCGGGGGCGCACACCCGGCAGGCCGGCCAGCATCCGCCGCTCCGGGGGTGTCAGCCTCCCGCACTCGGCTCCGGGGCGGGAGGCAGACCCATCTCCATCCGCAGCCGCGCACCCTCGATCTTCCGGAACTCCGCCTTGTCGGACGCGTCCACGCTCCGCAGCGCCATCAGGTACCCGAAGAAGCTGTTCAGCCGGTCGTCACCCTCGGCGCCCAGCACGTCCCGCAGGGCCTCCGCCGTCAGCTCGTCGTGCTCACACCCCGCACCGACGTGCATCCAGTTCTTCGCCATCTCCTGCGCCCCGGCGATCGACACGCTGCCCGTCATCGAGCCGCGCTTGAGCATCACCACGCCGACCTTCCGCGCCGACGAGGCCGCGGGGATGCACCCGATCGTCGTCTCCTTGCCGAGCATCCCGCCCATCACCGGCTGCCTGCCCTTGAACGCCGAGTACAGCATCTGCTCAAGCATCTGCGTCACCATGTGCCCGTCCAGGCCGACCCGCATCAGCTCTTGGATCACGCCGGCGTACGCCGCGCACGTCTGCAGGTCCCCGGCGGTCGTCATCACGTCGTCGCCCGGCGCGTACCACTCCAGGCCGCCCCACGTCAGAAGACAAGTTGTCTTCTCGTCGTCATCGCCCTGCCGCATCCGCGTCGACACGATCCACAGATCCGGATTCCCCTCCGCGACCTCCGTGTCATCAGCCCAAGTCCCAGACTCCGACTTCGGCTTGTGCGGCTTTCCTCGCTTCTCACGTCCCATACCCACGGAGCGTAGCCGCCCCGGACAGCAGAGCGGGCCCGGTCCTGCACGCCCCCGTGCGCTCGGGGGAACGTGCGGACCAGGCCCGCTGCAGCACACGTGCGGTCGGCGGCGGCCTGCCAACCCGGACCGTCCCGCTCGCGTGCCCTCACAAGGTGGACAGGGCATCGACCGATCGTAGGGGGGCGCGCGCTGGCCTGCACGCGCCCCTCAGCCGGCATCGGCCGAACCCTGCCCACCAAGCCGGAGAGGCAGACCGCCAGCGCCGCGCCAACTCATCGCCGCGCGACGACGTCCACCCGAACGGCTAGCCCATGGGTAACCCGCGCCGCTCGGCCGCCCGCTCCCCGCGCAGCCGATGCCGGCTGGCCTCCGCGATCTCCGCCGCCGCGTGCTGCGCCAGCTGCCGCAGATACGGCCCGAGCTCGACGAAGTCACCCTGCTCGACGGACTGCAGCAGCAGCGCGCACGCGACGAGGATCGCCGCCTGCCCGGCCTCGTGGTCCAGGAACGCCGACAGCTCCCGCCGCACGGTGGCCGCGGTGGCCGGCGCCGTCTGCGCGTACGCGTAGAACAGGGCGGCATCCCACCCGTACGGCGCCATGCCCCAGCTCTCCCAGTCCAGGACCGTCCCGCCCGTAGTCACGTTCGCCGGGTGGAAATCGCCGTGCGCGCACGCCCAGTGCGTCACGTGCGGCGCCGGATACCCGGTCACCTCCGGCACGATCCGATCGATCCACGACTTCGGCACCGAGACCCGGTCGGTGTGCTCCTGGCTGATGTAGTACAGGTTCGTCCGCGCCTGCACCCACCACTGCGACGGCAGGTACAGATCCTCGGTGAGCTGCGGCGTCGTCGACAGCACCGGCTCGTCGACGAACGTCGTCAGCTCCGCCCGGTACGCCCACGGCTCGCGCCGGATGTCGTGGATCGCGACCACGCCCGGCCTGCGCACGTTCCGGAAGCGGCGCACGGTCAGCTCCGTGCCGAACCAGTGCCGCGTCGTCCCGGCCCGCTCCGGCGTCTCCTCGATGACGCGCAGCCAGCACGCACCGCGCTCGGGGTGCTCGACCCGCATCGACAGCGTCCGCCCATGCCAGCCCCACCGGCGGGCGCCGGACGGCACCACACCGAGCGCGAGCCCGACCTCCTTGTGCACGTCCACCAGGCGGTCGCGCTTCGATGCGTCAGCGGGGGGCGAGTACATGGAGCGCCTTCCTGATCGAGTCCACGTCGATGGGCGGCAGGTCGAGGTACGCCCGCGCCTCCTGCCAGCGCACCCCGTTCGCGGTGGCCAGCAGCACCCTGGTGATGCCCGGCGTCGAGGCGACCGCCCGCAGGCACGCCTCGGTCACGTTCCCGCCCGGCACGAGCAGGTCCGCGACCTCCGGCCGCATCGTGCGCAGCAGCTCGGCCGGGTACAGCGGCTTCGAGGCGTGCACCTCCCACCCCAGCGCCATCGCCTCGGCGACCGGCCCACGCCCCTCCAGGGCCTCGCTCATCGTGCCGCCGGCCTCCACGCTGACCGGGATCTGCAGTGCCCGAAGGTGGTGCGCCGGGCCTCCGGCCTTCGTTGCGAGCTCGTCGAGGAGCCGCACCGTGAACCGGTTGTCGGTGAAGCCCAGGCGCGTCACGACGCCGTACGCGGCGATCCGCCCGGCCCGTACCTGCTGCTCCAGCACCTTGAACGCGTCGAGCAGCCGCTCCTCCAGGCCCTCGCGGCCGCTGCGGTCCGGCTCGTGCAGGAACAGCATGTCGATCCGTTCGCGGCGCAGGCCCCGGCAGGCCCGCTCGACCTGCCAGCGCAGGAACCGCGGGTTCATCGCGTGCCCGAACGCGGCCTCCTGCTGGTCGATCACCCCGCACGTCAGCGCGGCGCGGCAGGCCCGCTCGGAGAAGAACCCGGCCTTCGTCGCCACCTGCAGGTGCCCGTGGGCGTGCAGCACCGGGGCGATCAGCTGGTGCGCGCGGCCTGCGCAGTGCGCCGGGGCGGTGTCGACCCATGGGTCGGCGGTCTGCGCGGCCCGGTAGGCGGCGGCCGTCACGCGCTGGTTCGAGACGCGGTGCGTGCTCAGCGCCAGGACGCCCGTCACCGCCTGGTCCTCTCGTTGATCCCCATCGGCTGATCTCCCTCAACTCCGGCGTACTCACCGTGATTTCGCCGCTACGCTCACCGCATGAGCGACGGCCCCTTTATCTCCGACTACGACCCGAACCGCCCGGTCTGCGGTATCTGCCCGTCCAAGCGCCTCCCGCGCGACCAGTTCGTCATCTACGACCGGCCTACGCGGGAGGCGCCTTTCAACCAGGAGGACGGCAACCGCTACACGGCGGACGGGACTCCGGCCTGCGTGCACCCGGACAAGATCCGCGAGGAACCTGACCGGATCGCGCCGCCGCCGGAGCCCCTGCAGCTTGAGCCGGAGCCGGCCGCGCCTAGAAGGAGATGGTGGTGGCCATCCCGCGCCTCGTGACGCCGATCGACTCGTACTTGGCGTCGAGGATCTTGCGGCGCCGCTCGGTCTCGTCACCGTCGAACCAGTACCGCTCGTTCACCGGGCCGAACGCGGCCCGGTAGACCTGGTGCGTGAAGTCGCCGTGCCGCCACGGCAGGTTGTTGGTGTTCTCCTGCACGGTCGAGTGGATGAACAGCCGGCCGGTGCGCTTCTGGACCCGCGACAGGGCCGTGAACTGCGCGCACAGCGCGTGCGTGACGACGTCGACGGGCACGGGCACCGGGATCTCGGCCAGGGCCTCGCTGCCGGTCTTCTCGTGCACGGCCGACTTGATCGCCATGACCTTGAGCGCGTCGCCCAGGAGCGGCTTCGCGTCGCGGTCCACGTTGTACTCGGGGATGAGCGGGCCGCCGTAGAAGTCCGTCCAGTCGTCGGAGTACATGCCGCAGCCCTTGAGGACGGCAATCATCTCCGGGTCGGCCATCCACGCGCCGTGGATGTCCAGGACGGTCCCGACGAGGGTCTCGGGCGCGGGCAGAGCTACGTTCATGAGCAAGCTGCCTTCCAGTGGTGGTTTTCCTCTGTGCCCCCCGGCCGGGCGCGGCTGCCGTGCCGCGCAGAGTAGGGGGACCACATCGATCGGATTCGAGTGGAAGCGCGGCTGCTTGACCGCGCCCGGCCGGGAAGTTTGGGGCCCGCCCCCGGGCCGCGCCTCCGTGGAGGGCGGTGGGGTTGCCCCGGCACGGCCGGGGGGCGGGGTGGGGGGAGCTCCCGATACGGCCGCCAGAACCGTGACGAGCGGCGGCCGTACCGGGGCGGGGCCGCGCTCAACGCCCGCGTAGTGCGGGTCTGCGGGCGGTCGCGGCGATCGGAGGGGAAGACAGATTGTCTTCCCGCCCCCGGCCCGGTGCTCCGTCTCGGGCATCGGGCCCAGCACGAGGCCGGGGGCGCGTCATGGGGCCGGCTACGTGACCGGCTCGTCCGGGATGGTCTCGACCGCGTCACGGACGAGCCGCAGCCTAGTGGCCGAGAACGGGTCGTCCACGCCGGAGCCGGCGAAGGCGTCGAAGTCGGACTGCGCCGGAGCACGCTCCGCGATGTCCTTCCAGGTCTTCATCGGTTCGCGGCGGGGCAGGGCGGTCATCGGGGTGTCCTCACGAGTCCGGGGCGGAGTAGAGCAGAAGGGATACGACGGCTATCGCGGTCGAGGCGACGAGGAGGACCTGAGCTGCGATCTGCCGCCATCCGATCCGGCGGTCGGCCAGCCAGGCCGCAGGGCGCCTTCAAGGCGCGGCCTCGGGGATGAGCAGGACGGTGAAGCACTGCCGCTGGCTCACGTACTGCAGTTCGGCGACGTACTCGGTGTCGTCCGCGCTGATGTGGTTCCGGTCGTGGACGATGACGCCGTCCGCGAAGCCCTCGTGGCACAGCTTCCGCACCCGCAGCCACGAGATCGACTGCTGCGGCGCTTGCGGGCCAGCGTCGTCGTAGAGCTCCTGGCCGACCTGCCATCCGCGCCGCGTCGCCTCGGCGCGCAGCCGGACGAACAGCGGCTCGGGGTCCTGCCCCGGCAGGACCCGCACGTACAGGGCCGTTCGGCGCACCGGCCGGATGCGAGACACGTGCTCGAACACCGGCTCGTTCATCGTCGCCCGAAGGCGCTGCAGCCGTAAGTTCGTCGACACCGGGGCCCGTAAGGCGCCGGACGCGCTGAACATGGCCGGCAGCTTCTCGTCGTCCAACCATGTCGGCCGCGTTGAGCTCGTGCCTTGCATCGTCGTCTCCGTCGCACGTCGTGCACGGTGCTCGTCCCGTACTCCGGACGGGACCGGGGACGAGCACCGTGCGCAGTCGGGGCCGGCCACCGACCGTCCTGTTTGTCGGGACGGCCGGCCCCTCCTTCGGGGGCGCAGCACCCTGCCGGTCCTTCAAACGGCAGGAGCACCACGGAAGCGGGCGTGACGGAGCGTTACGGAGCCGCTGTAACTGATGCTCAGTCACTCGCTCGCTTCGAGAACAGCTTGCTCCTTTTGACGGTGAGAGCGCAAGATGAACGCGAGAATTGTCAAAAGGATCGAACACATGCCCCAGGCAAGCGAGTTGACCCCATGCCGGATGCGTCCACGACGTCTGAATCTGCGCCCACGACGTATCGAAACGCGTCTTCGACGTGCCAGACTGCGCCCATGACGCAGACACGATCGAGGAAGGCGCCAGGGCAGCGGAAGGCGCCGACCACCAGGGCCACGCCGACGATCACGCGACGTCGAGTCGGCGGCCAACTCCGACGGTGGCGCGGCGACATGCCGTCCGCCGTCGCCGCCAAGCTGATGGGCTGGGACAGCGTCAAGCTCGGACGCCTGGAGCGCGGTCTCTACAAGATCAGCGCCGACGAGGTCGCCGAGTACGCCGGCCACCTCAGCGTCGATGACCCGATCGGCATCAAGGCTGTCGGGGAAGCCGCGGAGCTTCCGCCTGGCGGCGGGTGGTGGGCTCCGTACTCCCAGCAGCTATCGCAGTCCTACCTCGACTTCATCGAGCTCGAAGCCACGGCGAACGTGATCCGGGTGCATCACCCGGTCCTCATCACCGGCCTCCTGCAGGCTCCCGGTTACGTGCGGAACCTGATGTCCCGCGACCCCTCACCGGGCGCCGCGCAACACGTCGAGGCGCTGGTGTCCGCGCGTCTGGCCCGGCAGCAGCTCCTCACGCGCACCGACGAGCCGGTACGGCTGCACGCGATCGTTCCGGAGTCCGCGCTGCACGCCCAGTTCGACTCGCCGCTCGTCATGCGCGAGCAGATGCGGAAGCTCATCGACGCCGCCAACAGCCCCGGCGTCACGCTGCAGCTCATCCCGCTCACGACCGTGCCCGGGTCCGTCTCCAACGGCCCCTTTACCATCATGGATTACAGGCACCCCTGGGCATCCGTAGTCAGCGTCGACAACATCGCGGGCGGCACTCACTCTGACGAGGCCGATCAACTCGACGTGTTCTCGGCCCTGTTCGACAGGATCGCCCACACCGCACTTCCCGCAGATGAAACGCGGGATCGCCTCACCGAACACCTCGAAAGGATCTCCCAGTGACCCCACACCTCACGGCCGCTGACCTGCCCTCCGGCTGGTTCAAGTCGTCCTACAGTGCCGACGGCAACGGCCAGTGCATCGAGGCCAACGACGTCCGCGCGTCGCACGACGGCATCGCGATCCGCGACTCGAAGGTGCCGGCCGGCCCGGCGCTGCTCCTGCCCGCCGGGGCGTTCTCGGCGTTCGTCGCGGCGGCGGCGTCCGGCGCGCTCTGATCCACAGGACTGAGGCCCGCTTCCCCCACCTCCAGTGAGGGGGACGCGGGCCTCCGTCGTACAGCAGTGCGCACTACGCGGACCAGCGTAGCGACCCGGTCCGACAACGAACACGCTCGTGCACCTCCGACCTGGGAAGACAGATTGTCTTCCCGCACACGGGGCCCTAGACCACTACGTACTCGTACGAGCGCATCTCGGTCGTCAGCGTGTCCGCTGCGGCCGCCTTGGTCTGCGTGACCCAGATGTAGTCGCCGCGTACTGGCGCCGTGTCGGGCGGCGTTGACGTCGCGGACAGGTCCGTCGAGTAGATCTGGCCGCCGATCGTCGTGCTGAAAACGAGGCTGTCCGCCGTGAGGAGCGCTTCGAAGGAGACCCACGTGCCTGCCGCCACCACCGGGACGGTCAGCGCCGTCATCGTCGGCCCGGCGGGCGCTCCCGCGTTCAGCTTCGTGATCTGGATCTGCGGGGTCGTTCCGGACACCTTCCACCGCAGCAGGTAGCCCGAGGTCAGCCCGTTCCCGACCACTGGCCCGACCGTGACCGTCGCCGGTGCCGTATCCGTCGGGGCGGCGACGATCAGCCCGAGCTCGTTGCCCGTCCCGGTCTGCGCGGTGACCCGCCACTCCCAGCTGATGCGGTAGTCGACCTTCTGCAGCAGCGGCGCCGCCCAGCCCAGGAGCATCGCTGACACCGTGTCCGTGGACAGGCCGCGGGGCAGCTGCCAGCCGCAGCCCGTCGCCGTCTTCTGGCCGCGCCCCTCGTCGCCGCTGTACGCGTTGGTCAGGAACCGGAGCGACACCTGGCCGCTCGGGGCGGCGTCGTAACACCACGGGTCCTTCATCAGGCCGCAGCCGGTCCGGCACACGTACCCGGGCGCGGGCGAGATCTGGCCCTTCGCGCCGATCAGCGCCGCCCTCTGGCCCTCCGTGCGGGTGGCCGCGCCCCACAGCAGGGTCTTGAGCCCGGCCTGCGCCGCGTACGCCTGCGCCGTCGCCGTCGCCACGGACTTGTTGACGTACACCCACTTCGCGCCGGAGGCGGCGACCTGCGCCGGGGTGTTCACGGCCGCGTTCGCGTCCGACCCGATGCGGACCGCCGTGGTGTACCCGGCGTCCGACACCTTCTTGAGCTCGGCCCGCAGCGCATCCGCCGTCGCCTGCGTGGACGTGTTGTAGTCGAGGTGCACGATCACCTTGTCCTGCGCGCACTCGCGCTTGAGGTAGGCGATCATCTGCTCGGCCGACCCCGGGTGGTCGACCGTGTTCGGCAGCTCGATCGACAGCACCAGGTGCGGGCGGGCGGCGCGCACCAGGTCGGCCAGGTAGTCCGGGCCGCACTGGTCCTTGCGCCAGCCGTACGACTTCGGCGGCCGCACGGTGAGCCCCTGCAGCTCGCCGGCCGTCCACTCCCGCGCGTAGCCCGTGTATCCGAGGTCCGGGTACCAGACCCGGTTGAGCAGGAACTCGTCCGGCGGGCACACGAACACCCCGTCCAGGGTCCGCGCGACCGACACCGCGAGCAGGTCCATGCCGAGGGCGCCGGCGATCTCCACCGAGCGGACCGTGTTCGGCGGGCTGAGGGCGTCTCCGTCGTTCCAGGCCCCCATGCCGCACACCGGGTCCGGGAGGCTCCCCACGGTCGCCTCACAGGCCCCGGAGCCCGATCCCTGGCAGTCGCCCCACAGGCCGCCGTCCTGGCCCAGCGTGACCCGGTTGTTCTGGTCTCGGGAGATCTTGAGCCCGAGGCACCCGTCGCGGAACTCCAGGCCCCGGCACACCTTCGACGTGGTGCACTGCTGCACGATCGAGCAGAAGTGCGCGTCGCCGATCAGGTCGATCCGGCGCGGGTCCTGCGGCGTCCCCTTCCCGGTGATGGACAGGCCACCGCCTGAGCGCATCACGTCGGACGCTTCGTCTCCCGAGCAGCCACAGCGTGCCATGTCAGGTCCTCTTCCAGTCGCGGTATGCCGTCGCCATGCGCGGCTCGCTGAATCCGGCGCCCCGGCCCTGCTGCTTGTACGCCCAGATGTACGGGCCGCGGTGCAGCGGCGCCGGGTCCGCGGTGCCGCCCGCGCCCAAGATGACCTGGTACTCCAAGGAGCCGTCGGACTTGAGCCGCTGGAACGTGATCGCCGTCGCCGTCACGATCGCCTTGAACCGGATCCACGCGCCCGCGTTCATCGGCAGCCGGGTGCCGGTGGCCTGCGCCGTCGGCCCCGGCGCCGCGCCCTTGGTGAACTTCGCGATCCGCATGGACGTGTTGGCCGGCGTCGCGTTCCCGAGGTCGTGCACCAGGAGGTAGCCGGACGCCGGGCCGACGGACTGCAGCGGCCCGTTCTGGAAGTCCGGCGAGCACGGCAGGTCCTCGTTCGGGCAGCCGATGATCAGGCCGAAGTTGTTGTTCAGCCGGGTCCCGCCGTCGAGCTGGCCCCACCACTGCTGCCACTCGATGGTGTACGCGGCGGGCATCGGCGACGCCCAGCCCAGCAGGCACACGCCCATCTGCGGTGCCGGGATCGAGGTGTCCCCGGGGTCGCCGTCGGGCATCCGCCAGCCGCAGCCCAACGCCGGCGTCGTTGAGCTGATCGACGGCGAGCCCATCTGGCCCCGGAACGCGTCCTGCGTGATCTGGATGCCCTGCACCTGCCCGGTCGGCACCCGCTGGGCGCACCACGGCGCCGTCGCGCGCGCCGGGGTCCGGTCGCACACGTACGACGGGTCATCGGCCATGACGCCGCGCAGCCCGAGGTCGAGGGCGATCTGCCGGTCCGCCTTCGTCACCGCGCGCGCGAGGATGACCTGCAGCCCGGCGTTCTTGTACTCCAGGACCTTCGACTGCGACGCCTGCGCGATCCGGCGGTGCATGTACACCCACTTGATGCCCTCGGCCGCGAGCTTCGCCGCCGTGTGGACGTTCGTCGACTCGATGTGCGTCAGGTACATCCCGGTCTCGATGCCGGCGGCGCGCGCGACCGCCAGGCGCGCCCGGTCGGGGTCGTTCGCCGACCCCGGCATGTGGATGATCACGTTGCGGGTGGCGCACGCCCGGGTCACCGCGTCCACGAGGCGCTGCACGACGCCGGCCGGGCCGTCGGTGAGCTCGCGCTCGGCCTCCAGGGACACCACGTGCCGTCCCCGGCACAGGTCGAGCACTTCGTCGAGGGTCGGGATCCGCTCGCCTTCGGCCGCCAGGCAGGCGCCCCACGCCGGGTCGACGCCGACCTTGATCGTACGGACCTGCCGCGACGTGATCAGCTGCCAGATCGCGAAGGTCTGCGGCGTCAGCGACGCGTCGTTCAGGGAGTCGACCGGCGACACGTAGAACGCGTGGTCGCGGACCATATAGGTCTTGGCCATCGACATCGGCAGGCCCATGGCGATGGCCAGCCGGTACGACGCCACGGTGTTCGCCAGGCCGTTGTTCCACCCGGCGCCCCACGTCCCGGCGCAGAACGTGGCCGCGGGGAGGTTCTGCACCGTCACGCCGCAGTCGACGGTCGTCGCGCACGTCCCGAACAGGCCGTCGCTCTCCACGCCGATGACGTTCCCGGCCTGGCCGGAGATGCCGACGCCGATGCACTCGTTGTCCTGCATGACCAGGCCCCGGCACAGCTGGCCGGCGATGCAGCCCATCGTCACGTCGCACACGTGCTGCGACTTCACGATGTTGATGCGGCGCGGGTTCGCCGCCGTGCCCTCGCCGGTGACCGTGACCCCGGGGCCCGGGACGATGACGCCTCCAGATCCGCCCTTGGAGCATCCACATCGCGACACGTCACGCCTCCGGGTTGTAGTCGCGGACCACGACCGACTGGAACGCGACGTCCATCTGCGACCAGGACGCGGCGCCGTCGAACCGGTTGACCTTGTAGAGGTGGATGTAGCCGCCCCGGAAGGTGGAGTCCTGCACGTCGATCGCCGTGTCCGGGATGATCAGACCCTCGTCGTTGAGCTCGGCGAACAGGATGTTCGTCGGCGTGATCCGCACCATGAACCGGTACCACTTCGTCGTCGACGGCCTGGTGGTGCCCGCGCCGCGCTGTGTCTGCGCGAGCGGCGGCCCGGACTCCGACGGCATCCGCCGCAGCTGCAGGCCCTGCGAGGCGTGCAGCATGAGGCACGAGTAGCCGGTGAGGCCCGGGTCGGTCGCCGTGCCATCACCGAGGGTCGGGCAGCGGTCGTCGAGGGAGGCGACGATCACGCCGGTGCCGCCGGTCGGGCCCGGGGCGCTGGTGAACTTCTGGAACCAGATCACCTCGGCGCCGCGCTCCCACTTGTCGAAGCCGGGGTACGGGCAGAACTGGCCCAGCGTGATCGCCTGCCGGTACTTAGCCCGGTTCGAGGGGACCTTGGAGAACTCCCATCCGCACTTCGTGGAGTACGAGATGCCGGTGGCCGAGTCGTCGTACCGGCCGCCCTGGTAGCCGGCGTAGCCGCCGTTGCGCTCCTCGTCGGTGATCTGCCCGGCCGGCGGCGTGTCGTAGCACCATTCCATGATCGTCGTCCGCCAGTCCGCCGCCTGGCACTGGTAGGTCAGGTCGTCCGGGGAGAACCCCGCCGCGCCGGCCGCCTTCGCCCGGTCGAAGTGGTAGCGGCGCGAGCTGTTCCACAGGACCGTCTTGAGGCCCCGCTCAACGAACGCGGCGATCATCTCGTCGCTCATCGAGTACGCGTTGGCCCACGCCCACTTGCAGCCCGCCGCGACCAGCTGCTCGGCCGATGACGTCGACGAGGCGGCGAACGCTCCCGTGTCGATGCCTGCGGCCTGGTAGGCGGCGAGCCTCGGGAGGTTCGTCGTCCCCGACACGAGGATGATGACCTGCCGCTGCGCGCACCGCTGCTGGATCCGCTTGATCACCTCGGCGTCGTACGTGGCGGTGACCGCGGTGACGTTGAGGACGGCGACGGCCCGGCCCAGGAGCAGGTTGAAGAACTGCTCCAGGCTGTAGTTCAGCGGCCACGCGTCCAGCTGCGGCATCTGCACCGGTGTGTAGTGGCCGCGCACGGACTGGGGCTGCGCGGCGGTGAAGTCCGTCCACGGCCGGGCAATCGACGGGTCGTTCGGGTAGCTCGCCGGCGACTGGTTCACGTTGACGTAGATCGCGCCGTCACACGTCGCCACGGCGTTCATGTAGATGCCGTCGGCGCCCCCGTTCATGCCCTCTGTGAGGTCCCGCCAGTCGCCCCCGTACGGGCTGTTCCGGCCCTGCCCGTTCAGCGGCAGACACGCGAACTCGGGCAGCGTGTCGACGTTCCGGCCGCACTTGCCGTCGACGGGGTTCGTCGGCGGCCCGATCCACAGTCCGCCGTCCGAGCCGAACCTGAGGGCGTTGCCCGCCTTCGTCGACAGCTTCACGCCGAGGCAGCCGTCGTCGTCGTCGTACGACAGCCCGGCCCCGGCGCACAGGCCCTCCCCGGCGCAGTCCTGGATGAGCTCGCACACGCCGACGTCGCCGACGACGGTCACCACCCACGGGTTGGACTGCGTGCCCGCGCCGGACACCGTCGTGCCGAGGCCGTTGACGATGAGGCCCTGGCCGCCTCCGCATCCGCACCCGGCCATCAGTCCTCGCCTCCCGAAGACAATTTGTCTTCCCGCGTCGTCATGTCAGGTCGCTCCTCGGGACGAGTTCCATCCGGACGCGGGCGCCGTCGTCGGCGGCCGAGTCCGCGTACACCTCGACGCACATCGAGCCGCCGCACTCCAGCACCGGCCACGAGAACGCGCCGCCGGCCCGGCCGAAGACGTTCGGCGACGACGTGGCCGACCCGAACATGGACGGGCAGTCCACCCACGCCCGGTTCACCCGCCCGTCGAGCGTGAAAGTCGAGTTCGGCGGCAGGTAGGCGACCACGAGGTGCCCGCACGACTGGCAGTTCGACAGCTGATCGCACGGCACGTCGTTCGGGTTCGGCACGAACCTCACCGACAGGCGGCGCAGCGCCTTCTCGCCGGTCTCCACGAACAGCACCGGCACCAGCTCCAGCCACTCGGTGACCTCCAGCGGCCGGTACGAGAACCGCTTGCGCCACGCGTTGTAGGAGCCGCGGGGGTAGCACGGGTCGACGGGCACCGGCACCGTCGGCAGCGCGGGCAGCGGCGGACACGTCGGGTCCTGCAGACAGTCGGGGATCGTCGGGCAGTCGTCGCGGTCCGGGTCGTACACGATCAGGTCGCCGGTGGTGATGTAGCTCCACTCCTGCCCGGCCTCGCTCGGCACCGGCGTGTGGAAGAACCACGGGCGGCCGGCCGCGAGCGTCACCGACACTTCGGAGACGATCGGGTCGCCGCACGGCACGGTGCCGTCGTCTTCCGTGCAGCCGTCCGACGCGATCGTCCACCGGTCGTTCTCGTCCGGGCCTCCCACGAGGCCGACGTCGAGCAGGTGCCGGATCTCCCGGTCGCCGATGTTCGGGTACGGGCCCGGGTCGGCGCACGGGCAGCACGTGAAGAAGCACAGCTCGTCGCCGGAGCACGCCGACCCGGCGCACGGGGTGCCGCGCAGTACCGCCGCCAGCCACGCCATGCCCCACGTCAGCGCGCACTCGTCGGCCGCGACCATCATGAGCGTCAGGTTGATCTCGCGGTGCGTGCGCCGCAGGTTGCCGATGAACGACCCGTCGCCGACGCGCGGGATGACCGTGCGCTCGACCGGATTGTTCGACAGGCCCTCGAACCGGAGCCCGATGATCCCGAGGAACCGGCCGGACTCCGGGACCGCCGGGTCGTACCAGGGAGCGTCGTCCTCGGCCGGGGTCGTGTACTGCGTCGGCGGATCGGGAGCCCAGATCGCCTCGTCGAGCTCCCCGCACGGCGCGCAGTCGATCGGCAGCCCGTACCGGGAGGCGTACGCCCGCGTCCGGGACGTGTTCACGATCTCCGTGCCGCCGAACGCCAGCCAGTCCGTGGACGCCATCTCACGCCCCCCACGGCTGCTCGCTGGTGGAGTTGTCGTCCGCGTCGAGGACGACCTGCGTGTACGAGCCGTCCGCCTCGACCATCAGCAGCAGGTCGGTGCCGGCGGACACGTCCGTACGCGTCGTCGCCAGCCTCGCCAGGATCGCCGCGAGCTCGTCGGTCGGGCCTCCGGCGGCCGCCGCCCCGGGCACCGCTACAGCCATGTCAGACCTCCGCAATCAGTTCGGTCAGCGGCGTCAGGCTGATCCCGATCGACTCGCCGTTCTGGTTCCACTCGCCGTGCACCCGCGCGAGCTTCATCGCCTGCGTCACCTCGCGGCAGAACCCGATCGCGGCGACGTCGATCCGCTCGCCGCACACCAGGTCCTCGACGCGCAGAGGCGCGTCCGGGGACAGTCGGGCGCCCTGCTGCACGCTGATCGCCACCGGGACCGGCCAGCGGCCGCCCAGGGCCTTCTTGGCGAGCTTCGTCAGCGACTCCACGGTCAGCTGCCGCACCCGCCCGGCGATTACCGCGTTCGAGAACGCGACCTCGGCGTCGTACACCTTCCGCGCGTTCTGGACCGCCTTGTCGCGCGTCGCGTCGCACGCCCGGATCGTCGCGTCCCGCGTCCGCTGCAGCGCCTTGAGCGAGTTGTCCCGCGTCTTGCGGTACCCCTGGATGTCGTCGTCGCGGTCGTCGCGCTCGTCGTCGGACGTGTCGTCCTTGCACTTGCGGTTACACGTCGAGTCCGGCAGCGCCGCGATCCGCTTGAGCTCCGTGTTCGCGGCCGTCCGCCGCGCCTTCTGGTCCTTGTCGAACTTGTCCCGCACGGCGTCGGCCGCGTCGTCGTACTTGTCCCGGGCGGCCTTCGCGCACGTCTCGTACGCCTTCGTCGCCGCGTCCTCCGCCTGTTCCCGCTTCTTCTTGATCGCGTCGAGCCGCGCCTGCTTCTGTGCGTCGGTCTCGACCTCGATCCGCGGGTTGTTCCGCACGAGCATGTCCAGCCGTCCGCACGCCCGGTTCCGCTCCGCGAGCGGCAGCGCCACCGACACGGTGATCCCGGGCTCGCTGTCGGTCTGGCTGGTGGCGAACACCACCGTGGCGGCGTCCTCGCCGTCCTTGATGACGCTGATGCCGCCCGGCAGATGCTCCGGCACCAGTCGGGCGCGCGCCCGGTCCTTCTTCTCGACCTTCTCGGGCCGCATCACCATGCGCCGGCCGACCGTCGTCCACTCGAAGCCCCGGTCGGCGAGGTCCTGCAGGATCGTCATCACCGTGTCGGTCCAGATCGACCCGGCCCGGTTCAGCTTGTACGAGATCCCCGAGTTCACCCGCCACACGTACGGCAGCAGGTTCGGCCAGTCCTTCTTCGGCTGCGCGTACGTCGCCCAGTTCAGGTTGCCCGTGATGACGTCCTGCGCGATCAGCGCCAGGTCCCGCCCGGCCGGATAGTTCGTCGCCTGCGTGTTCACCAGCTTGCTCAGCCACGCCGTGATGTCGCGTGCGTCGATCGTGATGACCGTCTGCTCCTCGGTCACCTTGAGGACCGGGCCCTGCCACACCAGCTCTTCGTCTCGGTAGATCGACAGCTCGTGACACCACGGCTCGATCGTCCCGAGCAGCGCGCAGCACGCCGGGACAAGGTTCTGCTTCGCGAGCTGCACCCGCGCGGTCGACGTCTCGTTCAGGCGCCGCTCCCACTCCACGCCGGTCAGGTTGTCGGCGAGGACAGCCGCGGGGATGTAGACGCTCTCCCCGCCCCGGTAGTGGATCGCCGCCGAGTACGCCGACGCGCAGCCGAGCTGGTTCTCCGGCGCGGCCGGCGTCGGCAGCGGCACAGGCGGGTCGGCGGGGAACAGCGGCAGCGCGTACAGCGCCATCCGGCGGGTTCCCTCGCGGGTCGCGAACCCGAACACCAGCTTCGGCCCGTCCGGGTCCAGGTGGACCGACATCGACTCGGACTCGCGGTAGATCAGGCCCGGCGCGTTGGTGTTGAGCACGCGGTCCAGGACCCGGCCGTTGGACGCCGACACGATCGTGAAGTAGCTGTTGCCCGGGGGCGGGTTGCCCGTGGAGTACGGGCCGCCCTCGAACTGGTAGATGTACTGCCCGAAGGCGACGAAGCTCGACGGCCCGGCCGTCGCCGACGCCGTGCCCAGCTGCGGGAACGTCGCCTTCACCTGGAACTGCCGCTGCCGGAAGTCCTCCAGGTCGTACACCACGTACTGGAACGTGTCGTCCGGCGCCGCCCGCCGGTACAGCACGAACACCCGCTCGGTGATCCAGTCGATCGACGCGCACACGCGGCGCGCCCCCGGCAGCGGGTCGTACACCTCGATCTCCGGGTCCCCGGAGTCGTAGATCGCATCCTTCACCCAGCGGACGCGGCCGACCTTCGTGCCCCAGCCGAACGTGCCGTCGCGGCTCGCGTCCGTCTCCATCCACAGCATCGTCGAGTCGCCGTCCGGCTCGGCCGACAGCGACCAGCCGTGCCCGACACCCCGCACATACATCGAGCCCAGGACGGTGCCGGTCATCGACAGACGGGAGACGCACAGGTCGCCGCGCTGGTCGCGGAGCGTCCCGGACACCGGGGCCGGTTCGTCGGCCAACTGCCGGTTGTCGCTGATGACCTGCGTGACGTAGATCCAGCCGTGCGCCTCGTCGTACGCGACCTGCTGGTGGACCTTGCCCTGAGGCAGGACCGTCTCGGGCAGGAACACCTCCGCCTCGGCCCGCACGTCGAACCGGCGCGCGGTCGGCACCGCCGCCATCGCCATCAGGGAAGACAGATTGTCTTCGACGCTCGTCACCCGGGCCCCCGTCAGAAGCTCGTGCCGAGGCGGCGCACGATGCCGGCGGCGAACCGGTTCGCGACGGCCCCCGGGTCGGACGCGCTGCTGTGCTGGTGGATCGTCATCGGGGCGTTCACGGTGGTCCCTCTCGTGCGGGCGATGATGTCGAGGAGGCCGGACTGCTCGGCGAGCTGCGCCGCCCGGTACGGCCTCGTCAGGGGGATGACGACCTCGCGGCCGGCCTCGCCGATCAGTGCGTTCGTCGGCCGGGAGACCACGCCGCCGTGCGCGAAGGGCAGCGCGCCCTGGAGTGCGTCGGGGAGCCCGGACTTGATCTTCGAGACGATCTGGCTGCCGATGTTCCCGAGCGCGGCCACGATCCGGGAGCCGAGGCCGCTGAACAGGCCCACGATCCGGTCGATCAGCGTGTTCACCGCCGAGACAGCCGACGCGTACGCCCGCGAGAAGACGCCGGCGATCTGGCCAGGCAGCGCCGACAGGGCGGCGCCGATCCGTCCTGGGAGGCCCTGGAAGAACGTCACCGCCCGGCTGATGAACCCCGTGATGTTCTGCGTCGTCGTGTTGAACGCCGACGTGAACCGGGACTGGATCTGCGAGCCGAGGTTCGACAGCGCCGTCCCGATGCGGCCGGGGAGCGCCTGGAAGAACGCCACCGTCTGCTGGAACTGGCCGGACAGCCATGTCGTCAACGACGTCCACGCCCGGGAGAACACGCCTTGGATCGAGCTCCCCAGGTTCGACAGGCCCGTGGCCAGCCGGCCGGGAAGCGCCTGGAAGAAGGAGACCATGTTCGTGAACTGGGTGGACAGCCATGTCGTGACCCCGGTCCACGCCGTCGAGAACGCGTTGGAGATCGAGGTCCCCAGGTTCGACAGGGCCGTGCTGATCCTGTTCGGGAGCTCCTGGAAGAACGTGACGATGTTGACGCCGACGGCGATCAGCGTGAGCACGGTGTTCGCCACGGCCGACGTGAACAGGTCGATGAGCATCCCGGGCAGCGCGCTGAGGAACGCCATGATCCGGCCGGGCAGTTCGGAGAAGAACGTGACGATGTTGTCGATGCCGGTCGACACCGATTCCGACAGCGACGTCCACAGGTCGGAGAAGAACTGCAGCACCGATTCGATGCCGCCCGACACCGTCTCGGTGATCGACGTCCACAGGTCGGAGAAGAACTTGCCGATGTCCTCACCGACCCCGGACAGGAACTCGGGGATCTCCCCGAGCCGGTCGAAGTTCTCGACGATCCACTGAATGCCGGTCGACACGCCGTCGACGACCGTGGTGATGACATCGACGAGGAACCCGAGGACGTCGATGATGCCCTGCAGGATCGGGACGACGACCTCGGCCGACACCCAGCCGAGGAGCGCGGTCCCGAGCTGGATGATCGGCCCGAGGACCGGCAGGACCGTCGCGAGCAGGTTCGCGATCGAGCCGACGAGCTGGCCGAACTGTTCCACCAGCGGCGGCAGCAGCGGAAGCAGCGGCTGGACGACGGCGACGATCAGCTGCAGGAACAGCGGGATCAGCGGCGTCAGCGCCTCCACGATCTGCACGAACGCGGGCACCAGGCCGCTGATGAGCTGCGGCACCAGCTCCAGGATCGGCGGCAGGAGCGTCGAGATGGCCTGCGCGAGGGCCTGGCCCAGCGCCTCGTACAGCGGCCTCGCGGCCTCGGCGATCTGCCGGAAGGCGTCCGCCAGCGGCGGTAGGATCGGCATCAGGGCGTCGCTGATGGCCTGGATGATCGGCCCGAACAGCGCCGCCAGGTTCGACAGGACCGGCGCGAGGATCGTCGCCACGGATGCGGCGAGCTGCCCGATCAGCGGCAGGATCGGCGCGAGCGCGGTGATCACCTCGCCGATCGCGGCGCCGAGCGGTTCGAGGGCGGGGCCGAGGATCGCGAACGCGTCGGCGAGGGCCTGGCCGACGACCTGGAGCGCCGGGGCGATCTGCGCAATCGCGGGGCCGAGGGCGTTGATCAGGCCCGTGATGGCCGGGCCGAGAACCTCGAAGATCGGCGCCAGCGACGGCGCGATGGCGCCGATCTGGACGACGAGGGCCTGCAGGATCGGGCCGAGCTGGGCGGCGATGGCCCGCACCGTCTCGAAGATCTGCCCGATGGCCTCCTGGCCCCGGGTCGAGTTCACGAAGTCGGACCACGCCTTCGTGATGGTCTGCAGCGTCGACAGCAGGCCGCCGCCGGACGCCCCGGCCGCACCGAAGACGCCCGAGATGGCGGAGCCGACGTTGCCCAGGACGTCGCCGAGCTGCGCGAGCGTGTTGAGGGCCTGGTCGACCCAGCGGAACGCGTCGCCGGAGTCGGCGGCGTTCGACAGGAACGTCCCCAGGCGCTCCCCGAGGCCGGCGATCCCGGAGCCCAGCTCGTTGCCGAAGCCCTCGGCGATGGCGGCCGCGATGTCGAGGAGGCCCTGCACCACCGGGCCGGTCGCGGCCGAGACGCCCCGCATCGCCTCCTCGGTGCCGCTGAGGATCGAGGTGACGTTGGCGACGCCGTCCGCGCTGCGGATGTACTCCAGGGCCGAGTTCGCCGCCCGGCCCCACTGCACGGCGATGCCCGTCAGGCCGCGCTTGAGGGGCCCGTCGATCGCGTTGGCGACCGCGGTGATCTCGCCGGCGATCTGCGCGAAGAAGCCGTCCTGGACGCTGTTGCGCAGGTCCTCGAACGCCGGCTTGAGCGCGCGGACCTCGCGGGCGGCGGCCTGCGCCTTCGGCGACAGGTTTTCCAGCGACTTCTCGAACTCCTTCGCGTCGCCGGTCAGGCCCGCGCTGAACGCGTCGGAGACGCCCTGGAGCGCGAGCTTGAGCGCGCCCATGGCGACCTGGACGCCGATGATCGCGGCCGGGTAGGCGGCGATCAGCCCGGCCAGCGGCGCCAGCGCGGCCCCGAGCGCGATGACGCCGGTCGTCGCGGAGGCGGCCGCGATGCCGATCGCGCCGAACAGCAGCAGCCCGCGCAGCGCGCCGGTGATCGAGGACGCGACGCCCCCGAGGCCGGACAGGGCGCCGGTCAGGCGGCGAACGAACCCGTCGCGGTCGATGTCCGCGTTGACCCGGACGTCGACCTCGGGATTGCGGGCCGCGAGCTCGGACTCGAACCGCGTCCAGTCCGGGTTCAGGACGGCGGTGACGTCGACCTGGAACGTCTCCCCGGCGAGGGCCGCGGTGATCGAGCGGCGCAGCGCGCCGCCGTCGACCTCCAGGTCGAGGCCGAGCTGCCCGACGCGGCGGAGCGCGGCCCGCAGCTCGTTGCGCAGCCCGGACGCTTCGACGGTGACCGGGATCTGCACCGGCCGCAGGCCGCGTACGGCGTTGCGGATCTGCCGGTTGAACTGGGTGAGGTCGGCGTCGACCGGGATCGTCGCGTCGAGGCCGGAGGTCGCGTCTGCGATGCCCTGGCGCGTCGACTGCCGAAACCGCGACGTATCGGCGAGAATCTGGATGTCGGTGGAGGCGATCGTCACCGGCTGCGCTCCTGGCTGTGGGCATGGCGCTGTCGCGCCTCGGCCCACCAGCCAGCAGACGAGTCCAGATTATCCCTGCTTGTTCGCCATCAGGCGTGCAACCATGGCTCGTCCGCGCGCCAAACGAGCCTCATGGCCGAGCTTGCCCTCGGGGGCCTCCCACAGTTCGTCGTGGAGCTCCTGGCCCTCTTCGGCGTCGAGGCCGGCCGACAGGAACGCCCAGCAGGCGCCGATGATGCGCGTCGCGTGGACGCCGGACGCCCGCGCGTCGAAGCCCACGGTCACGGTCCACGCCTCGTACTGCCACCAGTTCGCCGCGCACCTGGCGGTGAGCCGGTGCGCGGCCCACCAGGGGATGCCGAAGACCAGGTGCCCGAGCCGGTAGGCGATGGGCTGCATCGCGCGGATCGTGAGCGGGTCGGCCGGGTCACGCATCCTCTCGTGCCAGTACGCCTTCTGATCGTCCGGCAGTGCTCCGGGGAACAGGGCGAGGAAGTCGTCCCGGGCCACCCAGGTGCAGGCGTCGAGTCCGCGGGGCTGCGGCAGCTCGATCCGCAGCGGCTCGCCGTCGAGGTCGATGTCGAGGCCGAGGACGTCGGGCGGGCCGAAGCCGAACAGCTCGGGGTCGAGCAGCGGATCGTCGTCGCTCACTTCGCGGACCGGCGAGCCGGCTGCTTCTTCGCGGCCGTCTTCTTCGCGGCGGCCGTCTTCGCGGCGGGCGCCGCCTTCTTGGCCATGCGGCGGGCGGCGCGGTTCTTGCCCTGGCCGGCCTGCAGGTTCTCGAAGTGCTTCTGGGCCTCGGGGCCCCACTTCTCGACGAGGAAGCCGATGACCCCGCCGAGGCTGGTGAAGCTGACCTCGTGGTTGCCGGCGTCGTCGAGCATCTTGCGGATCTCGGCGCCGTTCTCGGCGCCGAAGATCGCGTCGCTCATGTACATGAGCATGGACTCGTCGCCGTCGATCTCGCCGCTTTCGTTGCGCTTGGCGAGCTCGTTCCAGACGACGTCCTTGGGGCACTTGGCCATCATGGCCATGCCGCCGATCAGGGCGGGGATGTCGGGGGCGATCTTCTGGGCGTAGTCGGCGGTGCTCACCGCTGTGGCAGTCATGCGGGCATGATCCCGCCACGCGCCCTATTTACGCAGCTATGACACGCTATCGCCCATCCTTCACCGGATAGGGAGCCACGCCGATCTGCAGCGCCCTCTTCATGAACGGCTGCGGCCTCATGCCCTTGATCGACGCCGCGAAGAACTCCTGCCCCGCGTCGTTCCAGTGCAGCACCCGCGCCCGCCTCGGGTAGATCCGCTGCCGCCGGGGCCCGTAGATGCCGGTGCCCTCCTCCAGCCACTTCACGACCGGATCGTCCGACCAGACCCGGCCGACGACCATGCCGTCCACGACCTCCACCTCGGACTGGAACGAGCGCGAGGTGCGCCCCGAGCGCTTCGGGCACAGCGCCTCACACGCCTGCTTCGACTGCTCCGTCAGGCGCTCGACGAAGCGGACGACGGGGCCCTCCGTGCCGTAGAGCACGAGCTTGAGCCCCGTCTCGTTCCACGTGAATCCGGCCATGCCACCATCATCCCGTCGCGCCGGGGGGCGTCGGCACCGGCGGCCGCCCCGTGTTCACCTTGCTCGGTCGGTAGTCCACCCACAGGGCCACCACCGACCCCGCGCAGCCGCCCATCGGCCCCACCGGATCCACGCGGATGAACACCGGCCGCCGGTTCACGATCGCCGGGCAGCACTGCGCCGCCTGCATCAGCAGCAGATCGTCCCAGTGCCCGTCTGCGGCCGCGTTCGTCCGCTCCTGGCACGACGGCCCGTTCTCGTCGTCGCCGGTCGGCACGCACCGGTACACGCCCAGCTCGACCGTGATCCGCCAGCGCGGCGCCGGGATCGCACAGTCCGCCCGGAAGCCGGAGATCCGCGGGTTCGTGCCGGTCATGGCCGCGTTCTCCATGTTCAGCATCCGCACCCACGCCACGCCCTGACCCTTGCCGTCCTCGCAGTCGCAGTGGCAGTAGTCCATCGGCGGACGGCCCGAGCCGCGGTACCACATGCAGCAGCACGCCGGCCGTCCCGCGCGCGCCAGCGTCGTGCACAGGCACGTCGCCAGCCCGCCCAGGATCTCTTCCATGACCGGGTCGCCGTTCGGCGCCGGAGCGAGCGCGCCCATGAACGGCGGCTCCTCCGGCGGCAGCAGACCCTCATGCTCGTCCTCGACCTGCCCGGAGACAATCTGTCTCCCGGCCAGCTCCTCGCGCCGCCCTCCGAACGCCATCAGCAGTCCACCCCGCCGCCACCCGCGCCCCAGAACCGGTGCTGCGGCAGGTCCGGCGAATACACGGCCGGCCGCGACATCGAGCCCGTCGGGTTCACCAGCGACAGCCAGTCGTCGACCTCCTCCAGGCCCGTGCCGCGCCGGGGCCAGTCCACCGCCAGGTCGTAGCTGATGCCCTCCCGGTTGATCGACCGGACCCGCCCGGAGATGCGGCACTTCTGCCCGCACATCGACTTGTACAGCTCGCACGTCAGCACGCTCACGGCGCGGATCGCGTCCGGGTCGTCGGCCGGGTCCTTCCCGCGCAGGTACCGCACGGAGAACGTCCCCGGCTGCGAGTCGTCCCGGTCCATCGCCTGGCAGTCCGGCCAGCACGGGCCGCCGTCCACGCGCACGAGCCACCAGTCCGGGCCCTCGGTGAGCCGGTACGCCTCCGGCGGCAGCTTGAGCCCGTCGACCTTCACCGCCAGGATCTCAGCGACCGGTCCGGGGATAGACGTGCGGCACACCGGCCCGCACGAGCAGTCCTCGACGCACGTCCCGCACTTCGAGTTCGCGATCCCGCCCCGCCACGCGTACGGGTCCAGGATCCCGCCGCCGCCGTTGCCGTAGACCCCACGGCCCTCCCACGGCACGTACTGCTCGTACGGGTTGCACGGCGCCTTGCACGGACGGATCAGCTCCTCACACATGCCGTAGCGGCCCACGGTGAGCTTCCGCAGCCGCTCCGACGCGATGGCCAACGCCTTCCCGAACCGGTCCTTCTGGCCCGGCGTCGCGGTAGCCGGATCGAACGCGTCACAACACTCCAGGTCCACCGGCCACGGGCAGCAGCACATGTGGGCCTGCGCCCAGTTGCACGGGTCATCGGTCGCCATGGCTCAATCCTTACTGGCCGGAGGGAGATTCCAGGGCCGCCACACGTGCTTCCAGGGCGGTCAGGCGCGCCGCCAGGGCGTCGTCGGTGGCGGACCGCGCAGGCACGTACAGGCCGGTGGCGTCCGCCCGGAGCGCGTTCGTGGGGCACACCGTCAGCGGCGGGAAGTGCGTGGAGCTCGCCTGGCACAGCTCGTTCACGACCAGGTCGACGGTGACCTGAGTATCCGGCTGGTCCTTCAACCGGGCGAAGGCCGGCTGGGTCTTCGCGCACGGCGCCAGCCAGGCCCCGACGACAACGGTCCCGCCGCCCTGGGGGACGTCGAACCATGCCCCGCCTTCCAGGCGGACTTCGATCGCCTCGTGGGGCTGGGGGATCTCGTCCCAGTTGTCGACGCCGGCGCGGACCTCCGTCCCGCCGCCTCCGCCTCCGGGCGGGCCGGCTTCGACCAGGGCGACGATCTCGTACGTACCGGCGCACGGCGCGACCAGGTCGGAGGCCGGGGGCGCCTGGCCCTTCGACGCGACCAGCTTCCAGTACCGGTCCCAGTCCCGGCCGGTGCCGGGACGGTCGTCGCTCCGCGAGGTGTGCGCGGCGATGCAGACGTACGACGAGCCGTCGGCCTCGACGACGTCCAGCAGCTCGTACTGGTGGTTCACCTCCCAGGGCCCCTGAGGCGTCCACGGGTTCCCGGCATCGCCCTTGTCGCCCTTGTCGCCCTTCGGGCCGACGAGCGGTACCGGGTTCGGCGGCCACTCGCCGGCGACCGGGGTGCCCTTCGGCCCGTACAGCATCGGGTGATCGGCGGGCTCGGTCCGGATGTAGAAGTCGCCGTCCTGGCCGGAGGCCCGTGGCGGCGCGTCCGTGCCGTTGAGGATCGTCAGGCCGTCCTTGCCCGCCGCACCGTCCTGGCCGGGCGCGCCCGGGGCACCGTCCTGGCCCGGGGAACCCGGGGCACCTGGCGCACCGTCCTGGCCCGGCGCACCGGGGGTGCCCGGGGCGCCGTCCTCGCCCTTGGGGCCGACGCCGCCGCGCTCGGCGATCAGTTCCCACGGCACGGTCGGCGGGGCGATGTCCGGGGGCGTCGTCTCGTTCGTCACGTACGAGGAGCCGCCGTGCTGCACGGCGCTCCCGGCCGGGTACTCGGTGCCGGGCTTCCACTGGCCCACCCACGTCCAGGCGTCGCCGCCTCCGCCGCCCGAGCCGGGGACGAGCGCCCACTCGGGGCTGGTCGTCGCCGGGGTTCCCACGGGCCGGTCGACGCGGGCGACCCACGCCTTGCCGTCGTGGGTGACGGTCACGCCGCGCTTGTAGGCGTCGCCCTGGATCCAGGCCCCGGCCCACAGCATGAACGTGTCCGTGCCGTCGTACGGCTGGTTGTCGGCGGCGACGCGGCCGCCGCCGGGCCCGGCGGGCTCGTGGCCGAACGGCGGCAGCGGCGAGGGGCCGAGCGCGGCGCGCGCGGCGGGCACGGGCGACAGCGGCGGCGGCGACAGGTCTTCGAGGAGACGCACGAGGACCAGGTCGCCGGTCATCTTCACGGAGGTGTCCGCGCCCCGGCCGAAGGTCTGCACGATCAGCTGCACCGGGTGGTTCGCGAGGAGCCGGGCACCGATGTTGATGCCCATGGAGAAGCCGCGCCCGCCGCCGAGCCGTCCGGAGCCTTCGGACAGGCGGGACGCGACCGGGGTGTCGCCCTCGTACCAGATCAGCCACGTGTCGACGTCGAGCGTGTACGTCTCGGCCCAGGTCGAGGTGAACACGAGGGTGCCGCCGAGCTCCCACAGGCCGGTGGTCTGCGGGATGAACTCGCCGTCGGAGACGGTGACGCCGGTGAGCGGCGACCCGGCGGTGACGGGGACCTTCACCGGCGAGGTGGGGGCGTCGCGCTCCTCGATGAGCAGGGAGCCGCCGACGCCACCGGGCGCGCAGTCGGCGACGGCCTCGCACAGCTTGGCCTCGTCCACGCCGAGCTTGAACGTCCCGTCGCCTCCGTCGACGACGGTCAGCGGCGCCGTGGCCTCGATCGCGCACGTGCAGCCCGTACGGCTGCGTCCACAGCATCCCATTCCGGTCCTCCCTTACTGGCGGCGGCGCCCTCACATCGAGCGGGCCGGAAGACAAGTTGTCTTCCGGCCCGGTCTCCTCGTCGTCCTACGCGTCGGTCTCGTCGGCGGGCTCGTCCGTCTTCGAGGCCGGCGCCGAGGCCAGGGCGAACCCGGGCGTGGTCGGCAGCGGGACCGTGATGGTCTGCTCCGCGTAGTGCTGGTCGTTGTCCGTCCGGTACGCCCGCACCCGGTAGGTCCGCGGGTACTTGTAGTTGTGCGTCACCGACGCGTACGTGCCGTCCTCGTTCGCGGTGACGGTCTGCTTCTGCCCGTCGCCCCAGTCGATGAGGATCGGCACGCCCTTGACCTGCGCGGGGGCGGTGACCTGCGCGGCGACCATGTTCGGCGGGATGTCCGTGCCGGTCGGCTTGGAGATGACCAGCGTCGGCTTGTCGTCGGGCAGCGGGACCGTGATCGTGACCTCCTTGCAGATCGTCGGGGTCTGCTTGTCGCAGACCTTGATGACCTTCGACCCGGCCGTGTCGTACTTGTGCGACACGCGCTGCAGGTCGCCGACCTCGACCGCAGTCCCGCCGGCCTCCCACGTGACCATGACCGGCCCGAGACCGTGGTTGTCGGCGCGCAGCCGGATCGTGTTGCGGGTGCCGTCGGCCGGGTCGGCGTCGATCGACAGATCGGCCGGTGTCGGGATGGGCCGCGGGACTTCCTGGCAGTCGCAGTCCATCTCCGGCGGCGGGAACGTCGTGACGACGAACCCGTACGGCTTGTCGCCGTCCATCGGCTTCGGCAGCGGCGCGGGCTGGCCGTCCTTGAGCATGACGTCGTACGGGCCGACGCCCCACCGGTGCCCGTTGCGGGACCGGCCGGTCGTCGTGAACGTGACGGAGTCCTCGCCGCCGATCGAGATCTCGCCCGGGGTGCCGCCCGCGACCCACGGCACGGGGATGTACGCCCACTGGCCTTCGGCCTCTTCGCCGGTGCACGCGTCCGAGGCGCCGTCGACCTGCGCCCAGATCTCGACGGCGTAGCCCTTGCGGCAGTCGACCTGGTTCGAGGCGTAGAAGCCGATGACGTTGCCCTCGTCGTCCTCGACCGTCTCGTACGTCGGGTTGATGAACCGGAACGCGGCGAAGTTGACGTTGCACCAGACGATCTCGACGGACCACCACTTGACGGTGTCGCAGCCGGCGCGCGCGAGGCACTGGCGCCCCGCGAAGTTCTTGACGTTCTTCTCCTCGGCCTCTTCGACCTCGGGCGTCAGCTTGATCGACACGAGGCCGTCGGTGACCACGGACCGGCACGGCCCGTACACGGGCCGGCCGCAGCCGTCGATCTCGGTGATGCGGATCCGGTCGCCTTCGACGATCGTGGGGCAGATCGCAGCCATCCGCCTACTCCTCTCCCTCGGCGGCCAGGCCGCTTGCTGGTGTCGTGGTGGTGGGGCACGCACAGGGCACGGCCTGGATCGCGAGGGCGAGGCAGTCCGCGGTGATGGTGTAGGTCCGCTCGGCGATGGCTCCGCGCCGGTTGGTCGAGTAGTCGAACGCTTCGTGGGCGAAGACCTCGCTGCGCCGCATGACCGGCTGGCCGGTGGCGAGGATCCAGAACCCGCCGGCCGGTGGGTCGGCGGCGGCCGGGCCCTTCCCGCCGACGAACCCGGCGCCGGGGACGACGACCGAGTCCAGGGCGGTGCGCCACAGCGGGCCGTCGCGCTCGATGACCTGGCGCTCCTTGAGGAAGGTGAACCCGCCGGGGGACACGAAGATCCAGGGCAGGCCGCTGTACCGCTGGGACGCTTCGTCCTCGATGGCGGCGACGGCCGCGACCAGGTCGACGGCCTTCGTGGGGTCGGTGGCCGGGAGCTTGATGAGGTCGGGCCGGGCCATCTGCTGCGCCCAGAAGCGGCGCTCGACCTGCAGGTCCTCTCCCCGGGCGAGGGAGGCGCGGGCCTTCTCGTCGGAGGGGAAGACGGGGCTGCGGCAGTCGACGCCGGAGATGATCGTGAACGGCGGGGCTGCGACCCGTGTCGGCTCGAACGGGGTGATCTCCTTGTCCCAGGGGATCTCGTTGCCCTCGTCGTCGGTCGGGGGGCACCACCCGTCGATGTAGCCCGTCTTGAGGTTGCAGGCTTCCGAGTGGTACTCGACGCCCCGCTGCCACACGCCGTCGGCGTCGCCCGGCACCTCCGGGATGGAGCCGATCAGGGTGTAGCGGCGAGGCGCGATGACGGGTGCCGCGACCTGGTGTCGCGGCACGTACGTGGTGACGGGTGTGGTCATGGGTGCGGCCTCCAGGCAGCCAGGTAGCGGCGGAGCCCGCCCCCGGGACTCGGGGACCCCGGGGGCGGGCTGCCGGGAGGTGGACTACTTCGAGGCCGTCTTGCCGGCGGTCAGGCCGGCGGGCGGGGCCGCCGCAGCGGTCTTCGCCGAGACGGACGTGGACGGGCCGGTGCCGGAGGCGTTGACGCCGGAGACCTCGAACTCGTACTGCGTGTCCGCAGTGAGGCCGGTGACCTCCTGCGTGTACGGGCTCGTGCCCTTGGCGACGGTCGGGCCGTCGGTCCACTGGCCGCCCGGGGTGGTGCGGTAGCGGATCTTGAAGCTGTCCGCGTCACCGGCATCCGCGCCCTTGGTGAACGCGAACTTGAGCGTCACCTTGTCCGCGGTGGGGGCCGGGTTGTCGGCCGTCAGCGCGGTGACGGCGTTCGGCACGGGCGTCTCGGGGGTGTCGGCGCACGTGATGACCTCGTGGCCGCCGCTGACGCCGTTGGGGCAGAGCGGGAAGTCGTACAGGTACTTGAGGCCGCAGCGCGAGATCAGGCACCACATGTCCTCCAGGAACATGCGCACGCGCTTGTTCTGCTGCAGGTTCTCGCGGTCGTACACCGCGTCGAGCTGCACCGAGGGGCCCTGGATCGCCGTGAACGCGCCGGCCTGGTACAGGAGGATCTGGACCCGGGACGGCCACCGCTTGGGGACGACGGCGCCGCCGATCGGGTTGTCGGGGTCGACAGCGGCGTCCTGCCACTCCCACACGTACTGCAGGCGGATGCCCCGGCTCGCGAGCCAGCGGTCGACGTCGGCGTCCGTGATGGACCACCGGTCCTGGATGCCGAGCTTCTTGCTCAAATCGCTGCGCAGGACGGCCCGCAGCCACACCGGCGCCAGGCCCTCGAACGTCGTCGTCCGCGACAGACGCTTGCGGGCGCGCAGGTGCTCGACCTGCAGCTCCAGGAAGCTGAGGATGGACTCGAACAGGCCGGGGCCGTGGGCCTTGAGGTCGTCCTCGGAGACCGTGACGAAGGCGCCGGACACGGCCTTGGTCAGGTCCAGCATCTTCTTGATCCGCTTCGCGTTCAGCGACCGGCGGTAGATGTTGAGGCCCTGGGCGATGGCTCGCTGGATCTGCGAGTCGTCGACCCGCGACAGCAGGATGTTGTCGATGACACAGACCGAGCAGGCGTCGAGGACGCACTGCTCCCAGCCGTCGGCGCACGGGATCTCGACGCAGGGCTTCTCGAAGCCCGGGTTGTTCATGTCGTCCGCCGAGAAGCAGAACGGGGTGTCCTTGAAGACGTCGGCGTAGTCGGTGGTCGCCGGCCACATCACGCCACCCTTGGTGGTCGTGATGGTCGGCAGGTCGACCATGCCGTCGAGGGTCGCCTCCAGGGGGCAGAGCTGGTTGATGATCTCCATCGGAGAACACCACGCGTAGCCGAAGCTGGCCGCGGTGAGCGAGGCGGTGGCGCCCATGCCGGCGGCGGAGCCGGCCGCGACGAGCGAGGTCTGCCGCTGCTCCAGGGCCGCGATGAGCGACCCGCCGGGCAGCAGGCGCTCGTTGGATGCGTCCTCCAGCCTCTGGAAGTCGCGCATCTGCTCCTCGACGAGGAGGCTCGGGTCGACGTGCCGGTTGAACGTGGCGATGCCGGAGCGGCCGGTGGCGTTGCCGAGGCGGGCGAGGGACTGGACCTTGTTCGCGGCGACGGAGGCGAGGACCGGCATGGACGGGATGTCCTGGCCGGAGAAGACGCCGGGGCCGTCGGAGGAGGCGACCATGCTGTAGCGCTCGTTGGCGCGGTCGACGCGGGTCGGCTGCAGCGGCTCGGTGGTCGTCCGCGTGTGGTTGCGGCGCATCCCGCCGAGCGGGGTCGCGCGGCGGCCGGACGCGGTGACGGCCTGGCCGCCGTCGCCGGTGGGTACGGTCTCGCCGCCGTCGCCGCCCTGGGCGGGGACGACTGCGGGTGCGGCGGCCTCGGGGGCGACGATCTTCGTCGCGCCGATCTTCGCGGCCAGGGCCTCGGCGGTGGCCTTGCGGGCCTCGGCGGCGCGCTCGGCCTCGATGGCCTGGACCTCGGTGTTGATGCCCTCGGATACCTCGGCGAGGTCGCTCAGGTAGGCGACCTGCTCGTCACTGATGTCGCCTTCCTCGAAGTTCACGGCGCTGGACTTCTCGCGGACGTGCTCGGCGAGCTGGGCGAGGTCGACGTCTTCGGCGGTGACGGCGGCGGCGATGAGTGCCTGACGCTGCGTGGGGGCGTCGTCTCCGGTGACCTCACGGAGACGGGACAGAAGTTCGTCCAGGTTCACGGCTCTGATGCCTTTCGGGCAGGAGTGACCAAGGCTCCAGGCCCACCAGCCATCAGAGGTGCATAAGAAGCGTATACCAGGCAATTCGGACACAACGCGCAGCGACGCGCCCAGAATGCTCCGCGCGAATGACCAGCGCGACAAGACAGCGGCCGAGCCGCCGGAAGGGCCGGGCACCCGAGGCCCGACGAGAAAGACGCTACCGCCCGCCCGGCCCGAACCCGCGCACCCGCCGCAGCGTGTCGCACTTCGCGTCCGGCCACCTGTAACGGAAGGCCCACGAGCGACGTCGACAAGGCGACGGGGCCGACCAGCGGCCCCCGGCCCGAACGGACACCACCATGAACGAGGACTGGAAGACCCTGCTGGCCGCCGCCGGCCTGGAGCCCACCGAGGACAACCGCCGCTCCCTCATCGAGGCCCTGTTCCCCGAGCACGCCGACATCGCCGAAGTCGACTACACGCCCGAGCAGATCGACGCCGCGTGGGCCGACGTCGAGCGGCGCCTGGCCGCCGGCGAGTAGCCCAGAGCACCGGCCCGGCCGAATCCACCCCGCCCGTAAGACCCGGCCCATAGGGTCGTCCCCATGACGACGACACTGTGGAACACCCTGGTCATCACCCTCAGCGGAGCCGCCGGCTTCGGCTCGCCCACCTACGGAACCGGCGGCTGGACCCGCGAACAGGCCCTCGCCGAGCAGCAGACGATCCTCGACCAGGCCGCCGCCGAGTTCCCGGCCGTCTACTCGTCCGCCGCCGCGAAGTGGCGCATCGGCGTCAAGGACGACACCGTGCACGTCCGCCCGCACCCCGGCTACATGGCCGTGCACGCCGTCTACGAGTACCCCGAGGGCGAGGACCCCGTCTTCAAGTGCATGGAGTGGCTGGACGACTTCTCCAAGCTGGCCACCGGCAAGCCGTTCCAGATGATCGTGCCGCCGACCGTGCCGCCGACCGCGCCCGGCGGCACGTTCAGCCGGTGACACGACGAGGGCCCCCGCCGAAGCGGGGGCCCGGGAGACAGATTGTCTTCCCGTCAGTCGATCGCACGCCCGGAGCGGGTGTCCATCTTCACGTATCCGCCGCCGTCGATGTTCACCGCGACCTGCGCCTCCTCAGGCGTGTTGTACGGCGTCGTCGACCCGCCCGGGGACGTGTGCACCCAGCGCACGTCGTTCTCCCCGGTCGAGTACGCCGTGCCTCCGGCCGTTACCTGCACCTGCCGGCCGCGCCCGCCGCCCCCGTTGCACCCACACCCACCGGACATCTCAGACCTCCACCTTCTGCGGCTCCTCGGCGGCCTCGGGCTCGCCGTCCTCCTGGTCCTGCTCCTCGCCTTCGGGCTGCTCACCCTCGGGCGCCTCCGGCTCCTCCGCCTCGGCCTTGGCCTCGGCGGCGGCGCCGGACTCCTCAGCGGCGTGCGCGCTCGCCTGGATCGACAGGCTGCCGATCGTCGCGACCGCCTGGCACGCCTGCGCGCGGGAGGCGGCGTTCACGTTCTGCTTTCCCGGCAGCGTCGAGTCCCCGCTGCTGCAGATCCGCTTCACCGCGTTCCACGCGGCCGCGATCGAGTGCGACTTGTCGAACCCGGTGCGCTCCTGGATGTGCTTCGCGGTGCGCTCCACGTAGTCCGGCAGGCCGCCGCCCTTCCCGGAGGCGATCAGCGCGACGAGCTGCGCGGCCGCGGTGACCTCCTTCTCCTCCGGGTCGCCGGCCTCCTCGACGATCGCCATCACGACGGCGGCCGCTTCGTCGTCGAGCGGCGGGAGATCACGCCACTCGTCGCCGTCGGCCGCCGCCGTGGTGGCCGCGGTTGCCTCGTCGCCGTCCCGGGCCTGGACGTCCGCCTCGACGGGCTCACCGCACCCGCAGCCGCCCTCGGGGGAGGCGGCTGCGGGAGTCTCTTCTACGACCGCCTCGACGTCGGCGGCGGCCGCGACGCTGCCGCCCATCGCCGTGGCGACCACGGCCGCGATCTCGGCGGCGTGCGCCGGGTGCAGGGCGACCTCGCGGACCTCCATGGCCGGCAGGCCGAGGAGCTGCACGATCCGGTCGACGTCGCCGCCGGGCACGATGACCGGGGCGGGGCCGTCGGCGGCCGCCGACGCCGCGAGCCGGTACCCGGTGCGGGACGGGTTCTGGTAGCCCGGCACGTTCACGCCGGTCGCCGCGATGAGCTCCAGGTTCCCTTCCACGGGCTCCCAGTGCCCGGAGAACCGGGACAGTCGCAGCGCCGTCATCTTGTCGGGGTCCTTGCGCACGCGGGGGATGACCTCGCCCGCGACCCAGATGCCGGTGGCGTCCTCTCCGGCGATGACGGCGGCCGCCATCGCGTTCGGGTTGTCGTAGTGCGCCACCCGCGCTTCCTGGTTGACGTACTGCGGGCCGTGGCCGATGTCCATCGTCAGCAGGCCGGGGTGGATCTGCGTGCCGTCGTCCAGGGTCAGGACCGTGGAGTCCTGGTGGAAGTTCGGGTACAGGCCCGAGGCGTTGCGCGGCGGCGGCGTGCACGTCTGCTTGATGCCGACGTGGCAGTTCGCGCCGATCATGCCGTCCCACGTGGCGAGGTAGCCGGCCACGCGGCCCTGCTGGCTGATGCGGATGCCGTGCTTGTCGCCGTTGTGCGGCGTGAACCAGGCCGAGCGGGGGCGCCACTCGTCCTCGTCGCCGATGGCGGCCGCGACCATCGAGCGGGTTCGCTGCATCACCTCGGCCGTGCTCGGCGCCTGCGTGGCCGGGGCGCCGCAGGTGCCGGGGCATCCTGCGGGCCGGGCGACGGGGACGAGGGGAAGGCCGGCGGCCGGGGCGGTCTCCGGGGCGGCGGCGCAGGCACAGGCCCCGCCGCACCCCTGTGCGCTTGCGGTAGTCGTCTTCTTCTCCTTCTCGAATGGAGCCTTGATCGAGGCGTCGTGGAACGCCTTCGCCGCGCCCCGGTAGAGCGTGGCGATGCGGGCCTTGACCTGGTTCTCCTGCTCGGGCGTGAGTCCGGTGACTCCGCCCCGGCTGCCGTTCATGGCGGCGGCCGCGCTGCTGACGCCGTTCCATACGGCGCGTAGCTCGCCGCCGATGACCGTGGCGAACGGCAGCTTGTACGAGGACGGCGGCGCGTCCGGGTCGTGCCACAGGAAGGCGCGCCCGAACTTCTTCGCGTCGAGGTTCCCGTCCTTGTCCGTCGCCCACTTCCGCACGGCGGCGCGGGCGGCGTCGCCGTCCCACGGCGTCTCGCGCGGGGCGAACGGCAAGTTGGTCGCGGCGCTGACGGCCGCCGTGGTGCTGCTCATCGAGCTCTCCTTCGCGGCTGCCGCCACCGTGATCACGGGGACGACTCTGACACTGCATCGGCAGTTGATGACGTTCCCGGCTGCTCCGTTCGGGTCGCCGGGGTACCGCAGGGCCTCGCCGCCGACCTGGAACGGCTCGTCGAGCGCGACCTCCTGGCCGTCCGCCAGGCGGTGCGCCTCGCGGACGCGGTCGTCGAGCTCGCCGGTCGCCGGGTCCCGTGTGGCCACCCACTGCTTGCGGGCGTCCGCGCGGCCGCTGGTCTGCTCCGAGGTCTGGCCGGCGTCGTAGGCGCCCGAGCTCTCGGTGTTCGTGGTCTCGGTGACCGCCGTGGTGGCGGCCTCCGACCGCCACGGCCGTCCCTGCTCCTCGGCGCTCTGCGCGCGGGCGCGGGCGAGCGCGTCGAGGGCACGGCGGACGTCGTCGGGGAGCTCCGGGCCGGGCCGGGTCGGCGGGCGGCCGCGCACCGGGCGGCCCTCGGCACGGTCGAGTTCGCCCATCGCGGCGCGGCGGGCGGCGTCGGACAGGTCCGCGGTGGCCACGATCCGCCGGTACTCGGCCATCGCGTCGCGGGTGCCCCGGCCGGGGGCGTCGATGGTGAGGACGTCCTCCAGGCGGCGGCGGGCCAGGTCCTCGGGCTCCTGCCGGGTCTGGGACTCCGTCAGCGTCTGCTGGGCGGCGGCCCACACGCGGCGCAGCCAGCCGCCGCCGCCGATGCGCTGCGAGGCGGCGTCCCCGGCGCGCTGCACGTCGGCCGGGGCCGGGTCGTGCCCGGCGGTGTCCCGGTAGGAGCGCCGGTAGACGCGCTCGACGACCGGCCGGATCAGCCGATCGACGGTGGCGCGCCACAGGCCCTCGCCGGGCCAGTTCCGCATGTCGGGGGCGCCTGCGGCGACGAGGACGCCGTCGGCCGGCGGGGCCTTGCCGTCCAGGACGGCGCGGCGCGCGGCGTCGAGGTAGAGCGTCATCGCCTCGACGATGGCGCTCTCCAGCTCCCGTTCGTCCTGCTCACGCGGCATACGTGTCCGCCTCCGCCTCCGCTGTCTGCTCCAGCGCCATCACGAGGTAGTCGCGGTGGTGCGGCACGCCCTCGGACAACAGGGCGCGCACGTACCGGTCGACGGTGTCGACCATCCACAGCTGATCGGGCACGAGGGCGGTCAGCTCGCGGTGCGCGCCCTGCAGCATCGCCGGGTGCCAGTTCGCCTGCGCCTTGAGGTGCGTGTGGATCTGCGACAGCGGCACGTTCTGCAGCGCGCCCCGGTAGGACCGGCCGTAGGAGTTGAGGAGCCACTGCCCGGAGCGTTCCAGGGCGCGCATGACACCGAACTCCATGAACCGCATCTGCCACTCGTCGCTGGACGCGGCGATGGCGGCCGCGGTGATCGGCGACACCGTGTCGTCGACGAGCTCACCCTCGACCTCGTCCTCGATCTCGTCGTCTTCCTGCGCGCCGTCCTCGGCCGGGAGACAATCTGTCTCCGGGCCTTCGGCTGCCGGAAGGTCGTGGTCGTCGTCGTCTTCGTCCTCGGCGGCCGGAGGCTCGGCAGCGCTCGTGAGGCCGGGGCGCTGGCCCGGCACGGACGGCTCGGCCGGGATGACAGGCTTCGCGGTGGCGGGGTCCTGCTGCTCGTCGGCGTCGGCGGCCGGCTCGGTGCCCGGCGGCAGCGCCTTCGTGTCGCCGTCCTGCTCCTCGTCGTCGACGCGCTCCAGTTCGGCGGACTGCGCGGGGACCTGCACGACGGCGGGCGCCGGGTCGTCGACCTCGATGCCGAGCCTGCGGAGGAGCTGCGGGGCGAGCTGCGCGTTCGTCAGGATGACCCGCTCGATCAGGCGCCGGTCGCGCTCGTCGGGCTCGGCCATGTCCTCCTTGTCGAAGCCGAGCTCGCGTACGTACGCCTCGTCCGACAGCAGGTCCTTGGCCTTCTCGGCCTCGGCCGACCGGTCGGGGCGCTGCGCGAGGGCGCTGACGTCGTATCCGATGCCGAACCGCTCGGGGTTCGGGTAGCCGAGCTGCTTGAGCATCGGCTGGTAGAAGTGGGCGGTCAGCGCCTCGCAGATCAGCTCGACCCGGGGCGACACGGCGACCTGGATCGCCTCGTCCTTGATCAAAAAGCTGTTCCAGTACGTGCCGTTCCCGAGGCCGAGGAGGATCTCGGCCGGGATCGACAGGCCGGTCGCGAGCCGCTTGATCGACCGCTCCAGCAGCTCGCCGACTCGCTCGTCGAACGGTGTCGCGAAAGTGAAATGCTTCATCGCGTTGATCGACTCGGCCGGGCCCGTCAGCACGAGCGGCGCGAGCGCGGACGCGAGGCCCCGGTCCTTGAGCGGCGCGATCATCGACTGCATCAGCGCGGCCACGACCGGGCTGGAGTTCAGCGGGTTCGGCCCGTCGGACGTGTCGGCGCCGGCGGGGGCCAGGTCGTCGGGGATGCCGAGGAGACCAGCGCCGGCGAGGCGCGAGTCTGCGGAGGCGTTGATGTGCGCGGACAGGCCGAGGATCTGCCGGAGCACGCCGCGCAGGGCGATGATCGCCGAGTCCGGGTCGATGGCCCGCCGGGCGTGGGGCTGCCACAGGCGGATCAGCGCCGAGGGGTCGCCCTTGTCGTCGCGGCCGCCGAGGTTGAGCGGCACCCACTCGATCGTGTCGGGCAGCTGCACCTCGGCGCGGCCGTCGATGCCAGTGCGGATCTCGTCGTTGCTCGCGGCCAGCCACCGGCGCTTGCGGGTCCGCGGGTCGGTGAACCCGGTCAGGAAGCTCTCGCCGGGGATCTCCAGGTGCGTCACCCAGCGGCGCATCATCTCCGCTTGGCCGACGCCGGAGCCGAACAGCTCCTCAAGCGGCTGCAGGAGCGTCGCCGCGTCCTTGTCGTCCTCGTCGACCGGGTCGGGCACGGTCGAGCCGTCGGGGTCGATCTCGCCGACGTAGAGGCGGACGCGGGAGCAGGCGTTGGCGAGCCAGTCCGTTCCGGAGCGCAGCTCGGGGACTTCGTCGTAGCGGTCCCACGCCTCGGGCTGCCACGGGGCGCGCCGGGAGGTGACGGCGTGGACCTGGTCCTGCGAGACGAGGGCGGCCGAGGCGAGGATGCGGGTCCGTCCGGTGTCGACGACCTCGCCGGTCTCCTCGGAGAGTTCCGGCTGCGACACCTCGTGCCGCTTCCACTTCGGCATGATGCCCATGTGCGACCTCAGCCCGTCGTCGTCTGGCCAGGTACGTCCGCGAGGGTCGAGACCACGCGCACCGACGCGGTGTCAGGCACGTGATGGACGAGGTGTCTCACCGGCGGCGGGGAGTCCAGCCACGAGGTGATGATGCCGGTGAGCCACGACAGGGCCAGCACGGCGGCGGGGACCTTGAACCAGGCGGTATCGCCGAGGGTGTAGGCGCCGGCGACGACGACGGCGGAGACCCACATGCTCGTACACCAGGTGCACGAGATGAGTTCGGAGACGAAGCCGCTGATCCGGCGGATCCCGCCGTCAGGTTTGCGCACGCGGGCGTGGATTCGGCTGCGGAGCGGCTTGGTGATCTCGTCGTCAACGACGAGTCGGGACAGGCGCAGGATGGCGCCGAGCGCGAGAGCATACGTCAACAGGAGTGCGGCCACCCTCAGAGCATATGACCCGTTGCGCGCATTATGCCCGATTCATGGCCGTGTGCCGGGATTTCTCACCCCGTGCGCGTGTCGCCACACACAGAGGGGCCGGACCACCCCCCGGTGGCCCGGCCCCCTCCGTACGCGCCTACGCCTTGGGCATCCCCGGCACGTGCTCCCGCAGCATCTCCAGCATGTGAACCGGATGAATCGCCGGCTGCGACGCCGGCAGCCGGAGGAAGTTCACGCCCTCGGTCAGCGGCTCAAAGTCCGCCAGGCCCTCGCGGACCAGCCCCCATTCCTCGTTGTACGACAGGGACCACGTGGCCTCATCGGTCCGCAGCGTCAGCACGCCCTCTCCCAGATCCGCGCGATCCCCCAGGCGCATCGCGATCTGACTCAGGGTCTCCTCCTCGTCGCGCGGCAGCGGCACCAGCCGCTCGGGCTCGCAGCCGAGCGCCCGGAACATCTCCCCGAGCGCTTCCCGGCCGTCGGCCGCCGGATTGTCGCGGACCTCCCCGAGCGCGGCGATCAGGTCGAGCGGGTTGACCGCGGTGATGTCACCGCGCACCGCCGCCCGGTCGATGGCCCACGCCAGCTTCGTGGCGATCTCCTGCACCTTCCCGAGGAGCACCGCGACGGCGGCGACCATCGTCCGCGCGTCCTGCGCCGCGTACACCGACCACTCGTCGTCCAGGACCTCCGTCGCGGCGCCCGCGACCTGCGCCGCCCCCACGAGCACGTCCAGCCCGTACGCGGGGTGCGCCGACCGCTCCTTGACGAGGAACTGCACGTGCGCCACCGCGTCGTGCGCCAGATCCGCGCCGGCCATGTCCACCTTCACGGCGCGCCGCACCTCGATGGCCATGTCCGTCATCGCGTCGCCCTCGGGGGCGTTGTCCATCTTGCTCATCAGCTCTGTCTCTCTGTCAGAAGGGAGTGGAGGTCCAGCACCTCGTGATCCTTCCGGTCGCTTGCCGTGGCGGCGGCACGACCCTTCTACCAGCGCGCGACAGAGCCGGGAGCACGTTCCGGCCAGCTGCCCTCGATCGAGAACCGGGGCGTCAGCCTCTACGCCGGTGCGGTGCCGAACAGGGCGGCTTGCTCGAAGGCCATCCCCGGCAGCGGCTCCTGGACGATCGCGGCCGACGCCAGCGTCACGTGCTGCATCGAGCCCGAGCAGAGCACGAGGTCCCGGCGGCGCCGCTTGTGGTCGACGATCGACACGATGCCGGCGTGCCGGGTGTCGTGTGCGGCGACCTTCTCCCCGCACACGGGGCACTTCACGCGGGGCAGGGTTCCCGCCACGGTGCTCACCTCCTCGGAGACAGATTGTCTTCGGCGTGCTCATAGCTCAGCGATCCGACTCGGGAGTCGGATCGCTGAGCGGATCGTCATGCGGTCAGCCGACGAGGCGGAGCATCGGCAGCTCCTCCTCGGGCAGCGGCAGCTCCTCGCCGCCGTCCGGGTCCGGGTCGAAGCCGGTGCCCGAGCGGGAGTCGGAGCCGCGGGTGCGGATCGTCTTCGTCGGGAACGTCACCGGCCATACGTAGGTGGCCGGGTCGTGCAGGTGGTTCACCATGTGGGCGATCGACTCGTACGCCGCGAAGGACGGGTTGATCAGGATGACGCCGCGCTTCGCGCCCTGCGGGTGGACGAGGCCACGGTCCTTGAGCTCGTCGAGCGCGCGGGACACGGTGGACTCCGTGAGTCCCAGCCGCTCGGCGATGTCCTTCTGCTTGAGCCGGACGATGCCCGTGTACTCCTGGCGGCTCTGCAGTATGTTCCAGACCTTCGTACCGGTCTTGGTCAGCTCCGCGTCCGCCATCGTCTCGAAGAAGTCGGGGTGCCGGACGCCGCTGATGCGCTCGGTCATGACTGCCGCCTTCCCTTCGGAATCGTGATCGTGCGGTTCTCCAGCTCGCCGGACATGCTCCGCAGGAGCGCGTGGTGCTTGTCGCTGCGGAACCGGTACGAGGCTAGCGGGTTGAGCTGGATGACCTTCTTCCTCGCGGGCCACGCAAGGTTGTGGCCGTCGAGCTGCTTGAGGGCCTTGCTCACCGCTCCCTGCGAGACCTCCAGTGTCTCGGCGAGGTCCTTCTGCGTGCCGTGCACCTGGCCCGTCTCGTCGTGGGTGCCGACGAGGTGCGTGAAGAGGGCTCCGGCCGCCGGGGACAGCCGGAAGCTCGGCAGGCTCATCCACAGGTCGTGGTCCATGTTGATGTGCTGCTTCGACGGGAAGCCGTACGACCGCTTCCGGCCGTCGAAGGAGACCATGCCGCCGGACTGGGAGACCCGGTCAAGGGCCTCGACCATCGCCCTCGCGCGGTCGGTGACCTCAGGCTGCGGCGCCGGGGCAGGTACTACGGCGGGAGCCTGCGGGAGGCCCCTCGTGGGAAGCGCTGGAATATTCCTCCGGCGCGCTGCTGCGGCCAATGACCTGCCCCTCTGTGCTTGATCCGTATACAGATCTTAGCAGAATCGGCAAGATTTGCAGACTCCGGCGCGCGGTTCTTGCGGCCGCCGCAGTATTCCGCTACTGGAATACTCCCGGGGTCTCCAGGCCCTCGAATATTCCCCCTGGTGGAATGTTCCCCACGGCAAACCCGCAGGTCACAGCGTTGCCGCTCCCGGAAGCCTTCTGTAAGACACCCACCACCGGGGCCATGCTGGAATCCTCACAGCGGCCTCCACTCGGCGAGGTCCAAGCCTCGCAGGCAGCAGCAGCCGACGCATCATGCCGCGCCGAGGCCGGCGGCCGCGAGGGACCCCTACGGCCGTCGTGCGGCGGCGCCTGCCCCTGCTCCGCTCCGGCCCGGGGGGCCGGTGCTCGCGAAGGCGCTCCCCGTCTATCCGGGACAGGCCGGCGGTGGCCGCGGTACCTCCGCACGCCGTCGCGCACCGTGCAGCCCGGCGGGGGTGACCTGGTGGGGGCCGAGGTCCAAGGGGGCTGCCTGTAACGACGCATCAGGGACCAACCGATAGTGGGGGAGTCGGGCAGGCTGAACGGGGCTTAGGCGGCCGTGTAGGGCCTCTACCAGGGCACTTGGGCCCTACGCTTGCCGCATGACCTACGTGGAAGCCGTCGGGGACCATGTCCACTCGCGGACCCCGGCCGGAGGCCAGCGCTGCCACCGCACCACCAGGCCGTGCCTCTACCCCAACCTCCCCGCCCGCCACCCTCTGCCGGACACCGAAGACCAGGAGCCGGGCGACTTCCTCGACGCCATCCACGCGGCGATCGACCAGATGCGCACCGAGCACCTGCGCCGCCGCACCCAGCCACCGGCCGAGATCGACCCGTACACAGCCGCCCGCCTCGTGCTGTGGGAGCACGGCATCACAGCGCCCGGCGCGGTCGCCGCGTACTTCCCCGAGCTGATTCCGTCCGGTTCCCGCCCTCCGTCACCCGTCCGGCCGGTACCGTCCTGACCATGGTCTCCCCCTTGAAGGACAGCGTGCAGGACCTCACCGCCGCTGGACTCCTCGACTCCCTGCGCGACTTCCTCGACAAGAACCCCGACGCCGGCGCCCTGCCGGTCGTCACCATCGAGGAGGGCCGCCTGATCAACGTCGGCCGCGTCGACCTCTCCACGCTCCACGGGGGCCTGGTGCTCCTGCAGGGCCGCGACTACGACCGGCCCCGGAAGGACACCCCCGCATGAGCAGCGAGACCGCCCCGATCACCGACCCGGCCGACATCACCGCGCTCGACGCCGCCGGGGTCTGGTCCTTCCTCAACCCGCGCCTCGAAGAGGCCCAGGACGAGAGCTCCGGCCACTACCCCGAGCGTGACAGCTACCGCGCGTCCGGCGCCGCCGCCACCCTCGCGTCCTTGTTCCACGAGCAGCTGCTCCAGGCCCTCGAAGACCACCGCACCGTCCGCGTCAACCCTCACGCCACGGTCGCCGAGCACCGGAGTGCCGAGGCGGCCGTCACCGCCTCGTGGAACGCGCTCCACGAAGCGGCCTCCTGGTGGTTCGACGAGAACGGCCACCACCCGTCGTGGTCGCGGCGCTGGGCCAAGATCGAGCCCGCTCCCGCCCCGGCCTAGTCGATCCGCGTGGCCGCCCACCCGGACGGCTGGATGTCCTCGATCCGCGCGGGCCCGCGCTTGACCCGGGACAGGACCTCGTCCATGCCCGGCACCGGCAGCAGCTCGTAGGCGAGGTACACGGCCGCGTCCAGCTCACCGGGCGAGTCCGGGTCGGTGGGCTGCCACGTCGTCCACTTGCCCTCCAGGCCGATCAGGCGCGCACCGAACCGGATGCGGTCCTCCTCCAGCTGCGTCGCGATCGGCTCCGCGCGCAAGAGCTTGCCCTGCTTCGCGCGCACCAGCTCGATCCGCGGGGGCAGCCGGTTGTACGGGTTGTCCTCGGCGGCCGCGCCCTCGTGGGATTCCTCCCACTCCTGCAGCAGCGCCACCCACGCGGTGCGCACCAGCGTCTTGGGCATGTCGCCGCCGAAGTTGGCCTCCATCACGATCCGGTCCGCGCCGATCTCGGCCGCCAGCTCGCAGACCGCGCGCGGCCACTTCGTGGCCGGCATCCGCTTCGTCCGGTCGTGCGTCCAGTACAGCCGCTTGTCCGTGCCGAGGAAGCCGCCGACGATGCCGACCGTGTCGCGGCCGCCGCCGGCCGGGTCGACGGCCACGGCCGCCTTCATCTTCTCCGGCAGGCCCGTCAGGTGCGTGCGCTGGCGGATCAGCTCGTCCGTGACGAGCGCGCCCTCGACGGGCTTCGGGTCGCCCTGGTACAGCGAGCCCCAGCCCCGGGCGTTCGTCCCGGACTTCTTCTTCTCCCAGTGCCGCGTCAGCTTGGCGGTGTCCTCGGGCGTGATCCGCGGGTGCGGCAGCGGCTCGCCGTGCTCCCGGCCGAGGGGGTCGCCGTGCTTCTGGATCGTCAGGTCGCAGATCGCCGGCAGGTGGATGACCGTCCACTCGCCGCCTTCCTCGGCGCGTCCCTCGCGCTCCAGGAGGCGTCCGGCGAGGTCGTCCTCGTGCCACCTGGTCATGATCAGCACCGTGGCGCCGTCGGGTGCCAGACGCGACGACAGGTCGTCCTTGTACGCGGCGTCCGTCGCGTCGCGGAACGTCACCGAGTCGGCCTCCGCGCGGGACTTCACCGGGTCGTCGATGATCAGCAGGTCCGCGCTGTGGCCGGTGACCGAACCGCCGATGCCGACCGTGCGCATCCCGCCGCCGGTCTCAAGAGCGAAGTCGTGGGCCGCGCTCTGCCCGGCGTCGAGCTTCAACCCGAACTCGGCGCCGTGGTCCTGGAGCAGGCGGCGCACCGCGCGGCCGCGCTGGATCGCGAGCAGCGACCCGTACGAGGCCACGATCAGCTTGTCCTCGGGGGCGTTCACCAGCCACCAGAACGGGCCCCACACGGCAGCCGTGATGGACTTGCCGACCTGCGGCGGCGTCGTGATCAGCAGCTTCCGGGACGGGGTCTCGCCGGTGCGGAGCTTGACGAACTCGCGGCTGATGAGGTCGAGGTGCGTGCGCCGGACGTACTTCGGGTCCAGGCCATAGGCGAGGGTCGCCGGGTCGCGCTTCAAGGACTCGGTGGTCTCGGCCAGGGCCTTGGTGTACGCCTCGAACAGCTCCAGGTCGTTCAGCCCGTCGGCCATCTGGTCGAGCATCACCGTCACCGCACACACCACCCGATCTGTACCGCTATGTACCGATCTGGTCAGCGTAAGACGGGCACGGCGCGCCCTGTAAGAGGCCGGGCCGCCCACCAGGAGTAAATGTGTGCGTTGACCCGCGAACACCCCGGAGAACGCCCTGTAGACCCCCGCCGGACCCCGGCACACAGAAGGGCCCGGGAGACAAGTTGTCTCCCGGTCCCCAGTCGCTTCGGTCGCTCAGTCCCGGCGCAGCGCCGCCCGGATCCGCGCCGCCCGTATCGTGCCGATCTCCCGCTGCAGCCGGCCCAGCTTCGCCGCCCGGCCGTGCAGCACCCTGTTCGTCCAGTCCATCTCGTGCGCCTCGTCCTCCGCCAGCGCCTCCGCCATCAGCAGCGCCCACGACGTCACCGTGAACGCCACCGGCCACCCGCAGCCGAGCGCCGCGTCCTCGGCAAGGTCGATCACCGTCCGGGGGCCGGAGAACACCGGCACCTCGCACGCCGCGTGCTCGATCAGCATCCTCGACGGCCGCCCGTCGTCACACCCGGGGCAGACCGGCGTCCCGATCCCCGACGGGATGTGCTCCAGCCACCGCAGGCCGCGGTGCTCGTTCCCGCACTCGATGCAGCACCGGTTCTCCTTCGGCAGGTCATACGGCAGCGGGCCCCGGCTGAACAGCTCGGGCCGAATGATGATCGTCATCGTGGTGCCTCTCTCTGGAAAGGGGAGCGGCCCGCCGGTCGGCGGGCCGCGGTACGTACGGGGTCCTGCTACCAGCGGCCCGCCGGGCGGCGCGGCCGGTGGGCCTGGAACTCGGCCTCCAGCTCGGCCGGGACCGGATCACCGGCGTCCAGGAGCCGGCGGCGCTCCCCCCGCACCCATGCGGCCCGGTCCAGGTCCGTGTAGTCCGAGATCAGGGAGATCGACTCGGTCTGCAGGTCGGCGCTCACCCGCACCCGGAACGCCGCCTGGCTACCCCACCGGTCCTTGTAGTGCGGGTTCCCGGTCGACGGCTTGTACACGACGTCGAACAGACCCGGCCCGAGGCCCGTCGTGCTCCACGTGCCCCAGTTCCGGCCAGCCGCCGCGCCCTTCGGGTGCGAGTGCGCCGCCGCCTTGGCCGCCGAGCTCTGCTTCCGGTGCAGGTCGAGCGCGACCCACTTCGCCTTCGACGCCGGGTCGAGCGGGAGGATCATCCCGATCCCGTGGACCCGGTAGTTGGTGCCCGGGTCGCCCTCGTAGTGCTTGACCAGGACCCGCGCCTCGTTGCCGTCGCCGAAGACCTTGACCAGCGTGCAGCCGATCACCGTGTGGCCGGTCTGCGTGTCGACCTCGATGGCGACCTGGGCGCCGTCGAGGGCCTGGACGACGCAGGCCATATCGGCGCCGTTCCAGCGGTCGCGCAGCGGGTCCTTGGTGTTGCCGTTGAAGTTGCGGGCGTAGATCACGGACATCGGGTTCTCCTCGCGGGTCGGTCGGGCGTCTCACCGCCTGTGGCCCGCCCCTCGTCTGAGGGGCGGGCAGGGGAGCGGCGTGGATCAGGCGGCGAGCAGGCCGGCGGCCACCTCGTTGAACGCGATGTAGGCGGCCTCGGTCTGGACGCTGGCGTCCTCGTCGTCCAGGAGGCTCAGGCCGTAGTTGAACTCGGCGCGCAGGGCCTCGGTGGCGTCCATGCCGTTGACGTTGACCTTGCGGTTCAGGCCCTTCCAGATCCGAGCGGTCTCGTAGTCGGCGCTCTCGGTGCCGGTGGTGATGGCGGAGAGGATCGCGTCGGTCTTGGCGTTCATGGCTGGCTCCCAGGGGGTGTTGTTGGCGTTTCGTTCTACATTCAGTCTAGCTTTCAACGACCCTTAAAGCTAGTTTGAACGGGTGAATTGCCGTGAGGTGGACCACACGGCCCACCTCACGGAACCGACCTCACACAGAACGACGCGCCGACGCCACCCGCACCTTGAGCACCCGCCCCCTCGACGTCAGCGACCACACCTCATCCGGCAGATCCGACGCCGACGGCACCGGGTCCTTCGACCGCCGCTTCCACACCCGCAGACTCGCCGACATGTCCGCCGCCGGGAAGTCCGCCACCGGCTGCACCTCCGGGTGCCGCACCGGCCCCGCGTAGTACGTCCGCGACCGCTGCCCCGTCGCCCGCATCCGCAACACGTGCTCCGGCACCGCCGCGTTCAACGCGTGCTCCATCCCGAACGACCGCGTCGCCCGGCCCGTCGACCGGAACTGCCAGAACACCTTCACTGCCCCTCCTCCTGGCCCTCGTCCTCGAACGTCCCGCCCACACCGACGTCGAAGAGGCCCGCGGTTCCCACCGGGTCCTCGTCCACGCCGAACAGCGCCATCGTCACCCCGCGCGTCCGGAACGCCGTCGCCGGGATGTCCAGCCAAGCCGGCTGCTCGCTCACGCCTCCACGTCCTCTCGCACCGCGTACGTCCGCGCTTCGCTGATCCCCTGCGCCTTCTTGAGCCGCAGCAGCACCGTCGCCAGCTCCTTCTTCAACCGCTCCATCTTCCGCAGCTGCGCCCCCACTTCGCCGGCGAACAGCTCGGCCAGCTCCTCCGGCGTCTTGAGCCCGAGCGCCGTCAGCGCCAGCACCGCCCGCTCCGCCTGGTCGACCTCGCCGGCCGCCTTCTTCTTCGCCGCCCGCTTCTTCTCCTTCTCCTCCTCCGTGATCGGCTCGATGTCGAAGAACCCCGGCCCCTCGCGCTCCGCGTTCGCCAGGCCCTCGCAGAACGCCCGCGCCTTCGCCTCGTCGTCGAACTCGCCCCGCACGTACCGCGCGAGCGCCACCCGCTGGTTGCCCGGCTTGAGCTGCGCCACGTAGAACGCGAAGTCCTTCCCGATCAGCCCCTTGTCCAGGGCGTCAACGGCCTCCGGGCACAGCTTGAGGAACGCCAGGCGCGTCTCCACGTGCAGCTTCGACTTCCCGTACAGCTTCGCCGCCCGCTCCGGCTCGTAGCCGAACTCGTGGACGATCCGCCCGTACGCCCGCGCCTCCTCCATCAGCGTCATGTCCTTGCGGACGACGTTCTCGGCGACCGCCGCGAGGAACACCGCCTCGTCGTCCGCGTACGTCCGCACGATCGCCGTGATCCCGGTCATGCCCGCGATTCGCTGGGACGCCCGCCACCGGCGCTCGCCCATCACGATCTCGTACTTCTCGACGTCCATCTGCCGCACGACGATCGGCTGCTGCAGCCCGACCGCCGCGATCGAGTCGGCGAGCTCCTGCAGCGCCGTCTCCTCGAACTCCTCGCGCGGCTGCCGCTCGTTCCGCACGATCTGGCCGAGCGGGATGGTGCGCACCTCCGTGCGCACCGCCTGCTCCGGTATCGCTACCGTCACCTCTTCTGCTCCTTCCTGGAAGACAAGTTGTCTTCCGCTCTCACGCCGCCGTCTCGTACGACGCCCACGCCGCCCGCGCCCACGCCGAGCGGATCTCGGCGGCCGCGACCAGGTCGACGACGTCCGTCACGCTGTCGCCGGCCTCGTGCTCGACGTCGGCCGCGGTGGCCTCCTCGAACTCGGCGATCTCCTCGGCCGTGGCCAGCTCGGTCCGGGACGGCTTGTCCTCGACGAGCTCGCCGTCCGCCGTGCGCACGACGATCACCCAGTAGCCCCACTCGGTCCCGCCGATGCCCTTCATGCGGTGGTCGACGACCTCGCCGGTCACCGTCCGCAGCGTCCGCGTCTTGGTGCTGCCGGTCGTCATCCGCACGACGGTGCCGACGGCGGGCAGCTCGACGTTCCGGCGCTCGCCGTTCAGGCCGTATCCGAAGTAGGTCGCGATGCTCATGGCTGCCTCCGTGCGTGGTGGGGTGCTTGATCTTGCTCTTTCAGTCTAACTTTCAACGGACCCATGAGCTAGTTTGAACGGGTGAAAGGGCCGTGAGGCGCACCACACAACGACGAGGCCCGGAAGACAAGTTGTCTTCCGGGCCCCGGGCCACGGCACGGAGAGAACTGGTTACAAGGACAGCCACCCCAACCGCGAGCCAACGCACACCCTACCCGGCCTCATCCCCACCACCCGAAGCTGCCTCCCGCCGCCGCTTCAACCGCTCGCCCATGTCGATGAGCTGCGCGTGCCGGTTCTCCGGCGACAGCTTCGAGAACGTCTCCGCCAGCACCGACGCCATGTCCATCCCGGCCTCCCGCCCGCCGGCCTCCACGCTGATGATCTCCGTCGGATCCCCGTACAGCACCCGCCGGTGCCGCAGCGTGATGTCGAGCAGCCGCATGAACTGGTCCGGCGTCAGCTGCGGCAGCCGCCCCAGCTCCGACGCGATCTTGCCGGTCGCCGCCCGCAGGATCTTCGCGTCATCCGCCAGCGCCTGCTTCCGCTCCGCCAGCCACTCCGCCTCGGACTCACGCTGCTTGAGCGCCCAGTACGCATCGGCCCGCGCGTCCCACAGGTTCGACGACGCCAGGTTCCGCACATGGCCGTAGCTGAGTGTCAGGTCCTCCGCAGCTTTTGTCAGGTTCCGGGCCCCACCACGGCCCATCCGCATGTAGGCCACGAAGTGCCCGTACTGCTTCTTCGACTCGCCGGGCTGCTGCGCCCACGGCTCGCGGTCCTCCGCCAGCGTCAGGCGGTGCGCTGTCACGGCGTCGCGGCCTTCTGACCCTGCTCAAGGTACTGCGCCGCGAGCTTTTCGAGGATCTGCCACCCCGAGCCCTTGTCGGTTTCCCCGTCGCGCTCCGCCTTCTGCATGGCCGCGGTGAGCACCGCCGCGCTCTTCGCCGGGATGACCCGGGTGCCGGCCACCGCCGCCCACCCGACCCGGCCCGAGTGCAGCGCCTCGCCGTCCGGCCCGAGGAAGCCCTCCGCCAGGTCCTCCAAGTGGTTCTCGAACACCGCCAGGACCACCCCGAGGGTCGAGGCCAGGTTCCCGACGTTGTGGGCCCCCGACGCCTCGTTCAGCGCGTCGATCAGCCGGTCGTAGTCCTTGTACGCCGCGATCCACCGCTCGTCCGCCGGGGCCTTCGCCTCCTGGAACGACTCCTTCGCCGCCTGCAGCTCCGGCGGCAGGAACACCAGCTGCACCGTCTGGAAGTTCAGGTTCGCCTCGGAGATGCCCTCCAAGTTCACCTCGGCCATCAGGTTCAGCGTCTTGTCGTCCAGGCCGGAATACTCCCGCCAGTCCAGGTCGTCGATCTGCTCGTACAGCATCGCCAGCGTCGCCATGTCGTCCTCGCCGGCGATGGCGTTGTGCGACAGCTGCAGGCCCAGGCGCCGGGCGTCCGACAGCGGCCCCACGATCAGCATGCAGTCGATCGACTCCAGGCCCGCCGCCACGGCCGCGTCGGTGCGGTGGTTCCCGGACAGGACGAGCTCGCGCTCCTCGTCGCCCTCGTCCTCCCGCCAGATCAGCGGCAGCGACGTCAGACACCCGTCCCTCTTGATGTTGCGCACGAGCCGGTCGAACTGCTCCTTGCGCATGAACCGCGCGTTGATCTCCAGCCGCTTGAGATTCCGCGGGTCGCGCTGCACGATGACCGGCTTCGGCAAGGGAGCGCTGGTGTCCTCGTTCGCGTACGGGTCGCCCTCGGCCTCGGGCTTGCTGCTCATCAGCGGATGTCCTTTGCGTGCTTGGCCCGCCACAGGTCCAGCGACTCGGCGAGCGTCCTTTCTCCGTACGGTCCCTCGTACTGGAGCTGGTACTTGTGCACCCCGTCCGCCGCCGGCGTCGTCCTGGACGACAGCTTGAAGTCGGGGATCCCACGCCCGTACTTCGACGACTGCGGGTTGTTGCTGAACGCCGTCGTGCAGATCCCCGTCAGCCGGTGCGCGAGCGACCGCTCGGCGAGGGCCTTCGACTCCGCCGATAGGCCGGCCATCACGATCAGCTTTGACAGCCGCCGGTACTTCGACCACGACACCGGGAAGTCGCTCATCAGGTACGCCGTCGACGGGTCGAACTTCGGCGGGAGCAGCGCGAAGGCACCGACCAGCTTCCCGCCCACGCTCACGGCGCACGCGATGAGCGGCTGGCCCGGCTTGATCGTCTTGCTCATGAACTGGCTGCGCATCGTCGAGAACTGCCCGCCGGTGAGCGGGTGGATCTTCATCTCGCCCTCGGACAGGTCGGTGTCCGGCGCGATCTTCGGCATCTTGATCTGCTCGATCGGCTGGCACGGCACGACGATCCGCCGGGGCCCGTCGGTCGCGTACAGGTAGATCGGGGTGCCGCGGTTCGACGTCTGGACCTTGCCGCGCACGAACCGGTGGAGCTCCGGCCGCTCCTGGTGCAGGCCCAGCAGCCAGTGCTCGCGGTCCATGATCCCGGCGAGGAGCGCGTCCTTGCCCTCCTCGGTCAGGTCGGGCCACTCCGGCGCGGGCCAGTCGAAATACTTGTCGATGCCGTCGAACATCGACTCGTAGTCGCCGGAGAAGAACGGCGGGAACGCCACCACGGCGGCGTCCTCCGGCGCCTTCTCGACGAACTCGCGCACGTCCCCCGGGTAGAACGACGCGAGGCGCAGCGTGGCCGCCTGGATCTTCGCCAGGGTCTTGCCGTGCATGTCGTCCCACTGCTCGCGTGTCGCCGCGACCATGCGCCGGTGGTAGCGGCCGGTCTTCCCGACGAACTGCAGGAACCTCGTGCCGAGCATCAGGCACGCCAGGGTCGAGGGCCCGTCGTCGAGGTACGGCTCCAGCCACTCCAGGTGCTCGCGGCCCTCCTCGTTGAGCCGGTACGCCACCGGCTGGCCGGCGAAGTGCCAGCCCAGGGCGCAGCTGTACGGGTTGACGTCGTTGGAGTGCATCCGGTGCCCGAGCGTCGCGATCGTCCGCTCGATCGTCAGGTTCCCGGAGCAGCCGATGTAGACCTCGCTGTCGGTCGGCCAGCCGCGCGCGTGCTCCAGGACGATGCTCCGCATGTCGCCCGGGATCGTGCCATTGAACATTCGCGTATGCCCCTATTCATCCCGATTCGGTGGGGTCGAGTGTAGGGAAGGCGACCGGCCCGAATCCACGGTGACGGGGCGTTGACCAGCAGAAAGGCCCCGGTTCCCAGAGGCGGGGGAACCGGGGCCTACACAGAGCGTCAGGCAGGTCGTGAGCCTGCACCTCCCGAGCGGAACTCGGGCGTCCTACTTTGGACCACTGACGCATGGGACCAGCCGCAAGCGGCGTGCCTTGGGTCAAGGAGAACACACGCCGTGCACCCGCGCGCGTGAACACGCCGCGCGCCGGAGACAAATTGTCTTCGCGTCACCCATACGCTCCACCCATGACCTCCGAGTACGTCTCCCCGTTCCAGACCGTCGGCCACGATGGGCCCTGCCACTCCATGCGCTTCCGCCCCGCGCCCGAGCCCGAGCAGGAGCAGCCGCGGGACGACGAAGCGGCCGAGCCCGAAGGCCCGGCCGCCGACTAGCCGCTCAGGACAGGTCGATCTCGAACGTCGACCCCTCCCGAGCCGGCTCCGCGACGATCGTCAGCACGTTCAGTGGCGTCAGCACCTCATCCCGCTCGCCGGACGTCATCCCGATGATCTTCATGCCGTTGTCGAGGAACACCACCCGGTGACTGTCCCAGTACGGGCCCGCGCCCTCGTCCGCCGCCGTGAACTGGACGAACGCCGCCCCCGGGCTGAACTCCTTCGCCCAGGCCGTCAGCGCCTCGTGAGCCTGCTTCTCGCCCTCCTCCTGCGCCTCGGAGAACACCTCCCCGAGGGCGCGCGGGTCGAGGCCGGCCAGCGCCTCCCTCAGCTGCTTCGGGTCCGCCAGGATCTCCCGCACCCGCCCGTACGGGTCCGGCGCGGGCACGCCCTTCATCCAGTCGCCCAGCGCGTTCGCGTACACCTGCTTCGCCGACTCCGCCTTCACGACCCCGGCCCGCACCTTCTCCCACAGCTCCGCCAGGTGCGGCGCGTGGTGGTGGACGATGTTCCGCGTGTGGTTCGGCATGATGTCCGCCACCTCCCGCACCGACCGGTCCGGCCCGTACGCCGGGGTCACGCAGGACCGCAGGAACACCCGCGCCTCCTCCGGCGTCCCCAGGTCCTCGCTCCACGTCTGCTTGCTGTCCGTCATCAACGTCCCCTCCCTATCCACGACGCCGGTCCTCCGGCGTCCACAGTCTGCTCACCAGGCCGCTCCCGGCCCGGTACTCCAGGCGCATCCGCACATCGGTCTCGCACACGACCCCGAGCCCGAACATGGCCTTCGCGAACGTCTCGGCGACGTCCGCGCCGAGCGCCGACCGCTCGGGCAGGCCGCGGTACGCGGCCCACTGCTCGCGGTCGACCTCAACCCGCCAGTCGAACCGGTACCGGATGCGGTCGTCCAGCTCGAACGGGATCGGCTCGCTCGGCAGGCCGAAGGCGTAGCCCTCGACCTGGTCGAACAGCCACAGCTCGAACGTCGCGGCGCTCACCGAGTGTCCGAACTGCCAGTGGGCGTCCGCCGGGTCGCAGCCGAAGTCCTCGGCGAACGACCCGGTGGACACGTCCCACCAGGTCCTCACGACCTGCTCCATCAGCCCTTGCTGTCCTTCCACAAGGGCAGATTGGGCAGGGCGCGGCGCACCGTCGCCTGCGCCCACTCCCGCAGGTCCTTGACCTCCTCCTCGTGACGGTCGTCGGCCCACGCCCACCAGTCGCGGCCCTTGTCCACCCGCTCCTGCCGGACCGCGTCCAGGACCGCCTTCATGCCCAGCTCAGGCAGCGGCCCCTCGTTCTCCACGACGTGGTCGGCGTACTTCGAGCACAGCAGGCCGGCGACGTCGTCCCCGCTCAGGCTGACCGTCGCCCGCACCTCGATCCGCAGCGACTCGTCCGTGTACCGGTAGACCTTCGGGTGCTTCACGCCTGCACCGGCCCGGGGATCGTCGCGGCCGGGCCGCACGCGATGACCAGGAGGTCCCGCAGCCGGTTCGTCACCGCCGGGTCCTCGTCCCACGCCACCCTGACGATCAGCCGGTCGTGGTGGAACAGCGCCTGCCCGCAGACCCGGCAGCCGTCCGCCGTCGCCGCCTGGTTGAACTCGCCGACCATGTTGATCCGCTCGTCGTCCCACACCTGGTCCTCGCCGTACGTCGCGGCGATGGCGTTGCCCACGTGGAACTGGATCGAGCCCGGGGTGTCGTCGTCGAACCAGCAGCCGAACACCTCCTCGCGGGTCCGGTCGTCCCGCAGCGCGTACAGCACCTTCCCCGGCCGGGCGTCGTCCGTGCGGACGCCGAGCGTGAACCCGGGCGCCGGCGGGAGCAGCGTCGGGTCGGGGTGCGTGTACCGGCCGCCCGGCTTCTGGTCGCAGGCCACCGCCTTGAGCCCGTCCATCTCGCCCCGGTCGTTGTACGACACCTCGAAGCGGATCCACTCGTGCTGCTGGTGCCACACCTTGCACACCGCGCACGGCTGGATGCCCCACGCCAGGTTCGTCGCGGCCATCGCGACCACTATGTCCCGGTCCCACATCAGGTGCAGCGGCCGCCGGTTCGTCGTCGTCTCGCTCATCGTCCGCTCCTCTTCCGCCGCGCGATCATGCGGGCCTTGATCACTTCATCGGTCGGCCGTTCCCACCAGTGCGTGCGCCCGATCAGCGACGACCAGGACCCGCCGTGACTGCTCTTCCTGACGCCGCACCAGGCGCACGAGAACGGGTCGTTCCACCAGCGGACCGGCGGTCGCCCGTCCTCGATGAACACCCACGTCGAGCCGTCCCGGACCCGCACGACCAGCTCGCCGTGCTCCAGCTCGGCCGTGGCACCGTGCGAGATGGCCACGGCGACCGCTGTGACGACCATTTCCCGCGTCAGGTGGTTGCGGGTGGTCTGGGCGCTCGTGTCCCACAGGTACAGCTCGTGGACGTCCGTCCACGCCTCAGGGACGGCGGCGGCGGCCTCGCGGAGGATCCAGTCCCGCCGCATCTTCGCTTCGACCCGAGGCGACCGGGCGGGGGCCGCCGCTCGCGCGGCGGCCCCCTTCTTCGTGTCGGTCACGTGCCCTGCTCCAGGCACTCGGTGCAGTGCGCCGCGCAGAGCTGCGCGGCGTCGGCGCCCTGGCCGAGGTCGCAGCCGTGGCACACCACCCACGCCCGGGAGCGGACCTCGACCTCGTCCGAGCCGCACGCGGAGCAGCGCAGGCCGTGGACCTGCACGTAGTCGCCGTTCTCGTCCGTGCGCGTGCTGTCGACATAGCCGATGACGCCCGACCGGTCGGCGATCACGTCGACGTCCGGCATCTCCGGCGCCTGCCTGATCCGCGAGAAGGCCGACATCTCGATCGTCCGCGAGCCCGCCACCGGATTCGCGTCGAGCCGCTGCACGATCTCCTTCGTCGGATCGACCTCGCCGTCCGGGCCGATCACGTTGTGCGCGACCTCCCACAGCGCCCGCCACTCGTCCGCGAGCCCCGGCCGCTTGCCGGTCGTGCTCCTCAACACCTTCACCTGTCCGCCTCCTTCTGTCCCATGAGGACCTGGTGGCCCTCGTACCAGAGCGTCAGCCGGGCCAGCGCGTTCGCGTGCTCGACGTGCACGGGCACCAGCCGGTCCTGCCTCGTGTCGTATGGCTTCGGCCCGTACTCGACCCGGCCGGAGTCCGGCCAGTACAGGCCCTTGTGGACCAGCCACACCCGGCGCAGCTCGCCGCGCAGGTCGTACACGGCCCAGCTGTCCGCCGGGCCGCCCTCCTCGCGCGGCCACGAGTCCGCGGTGCCGATCTGCCCGCCGAGCTGGCCGAGCGTCCTGAACTCCACGGCCGTCATCGGCAGCCGGGGCCGCTGGTAGCGGTAGCCGTGGCCGGCGATCAGCTCCCGGGCGGTGACGGGCTCGCCGTCCCGGTTGAACGCCAGGACGTCGCCCCAGTCGTCCTGGTACCGCTCGAAGATCCAGCGGCGGCCGTCCGGGTCGAGGTACACGTCACCCGGCTTGACGCCCTCCGGGCCGGGCTCCATCGCGCTCACAGCCGCACCAGCCGGTTCCCGGCGATGACCGCGCCGTCGTGCACCCGCTTGATGTAGGCGTGCTCGAACCCGCCGCCCGCCTTGAGCGCGTGCTGCTTGCCCGCCTCCTCGCAGAACCCGGTCGTCATCCGCCACGAGGTGCACTGCTCGCCGTGCGCGCGGCCGACCCGGGCCAGGTTCTCCATCCGCTCGTTGCACACGAACAGCTCGAAGCACTCGTGGTGCCCGGCGTGCCGGTCGACCGGCTCGCCGTTGCGGACGAGGACGTGGTCGCAGCGGCCCGGCATCAGCGCCGAGACGTCCGCCACCCGGTGATGGATCGTCGCCTTCGTGAGCCGGTCCAGGCTCACCCAGAAGCGGTACGGGTAGACGCCGTGCATCCGCCGTGGCGGCCGCGTCGCCACGTACCCGTCGAGGCCGCCCGTGGACGGCACGTACAGCTCGTCGGACTCGCACCACAGGCGCCGTTCGGCGACGTCGAAGCCGTACACGAGGTACTTCGCGTACTCCAGCGGCTTGCCGGAGGAGTCGGGGCCGTCGAACGCGGCGCCGATCGGGGCGATGTCCTGCATGTAGCCGTCGGGGTCCGTGGGCCAGGTGTCGAACGTGCACACCGGCTGCTCCGGGAGCGGCGGCCGCGTGTGGACGCGCCCGGGGAACTGGGCGGTCGCGGTGATCTCTTCCATCTCTCCTCGCTCTGTAACTGGGGCCGCCCCCCGCGTCGGTCGCGGGGGGCGGTGCTGTCCTTGTACTTACAGTCTAGCGTACAGATCCCTTGTGGGCAAATATGAACGGGTGAATTGCCCGCGCGGGAGACAATCTGTCTTCACCGCTCCCAGACGCGCTCGCCGTTGACCTCCAGCACGATCGGCACGTCCGCCCCCGGCGCCGGGCGCAGCAGCTCGATCGCCTCCGACGCGTCGACCGCCAGCACCAGGCGCAGCCTGCCGTCCTCGTCCACGTCGAGCATCGACACCACGTCCACCATCCCGACCCGCGCCATCGGCCGCTCCCCGTCGCCCGGGAACCGCGCCGGGAAGACCACCGCCTCACGGTGCAGCCGGTCCAGCAGCCGCTCCACCTCCTCCTCACCCATCCGGCTCACGTCCACCGCGTCCTCGCCCGCCATCACGCCACGCTCCTCTTCAACTTCCGCCGCTCGCTGTACTCGTTCACCTTCACCGACGCCGCGTCGACCGCCGGCCGCATCGACGACCCCACGAACTCCGCCTTCGTCCCGGGCCCCGACAGGTACCAGCCCGTCACATCCCGGCCCGCAAACGGGTTGCGCACATGCCGCTCCAGGTCCCAGCGCTGCAGCCGGACCCGGGCCACGTACCGGCCGGGCTCGTCGTACACCCACGCCACCCCGCCGTCGCCCTTCCACGCGTGCTGCCGGTCAACCGTCGTCTTGCTCGCCATGACCCTGCTCCTTCTCCCACGCGGCCTTGCGCGCCGCGCACTCCTCCGGGCTCCAGCCCTCCGTATACACGCCGGAGCGGTGCACCGGGAAACGCATGGAGGCGCCAACGCTGTACTGGAAGTACGGGAAGCTGCTCGCCTTGAAGTACACCCCCCGGGTGTCCCACTGGCCCGAGCCCGCGAACTTCGAGCACCACAGCGCCCCGACCGTCACCGACGCCTGATGCCGGTACACCTGGACGTGGTCCCCGGGCTGCAGCTCGTCGCCGCGCACCTCCAGCAGCTTCAACCTCGGCGTGAAGAACGGCCCGCTCACCGTCGCCATCGTCATCCCTCCCTCTCTCGATCCGCGGGGCGGCCCGGAAGACAATCTGTCTCCCGGGCCGCCCCCCGCGGCGGCGGCCGGGGCCGGCGTCTCGTCGGCCGGGCCG